>CAZROZ010000231.1:0-3308 GCA_964601745.1 uncultured Lachnospiraceae bacterium
AAAAAAGGAGGAATAAGAAATGAAAGTAAAAAGATGGGTGGCACTGTTTCTGGTGCTGACGATGGTGCTTACTCTGACAGCCTGTTCTGGTTCGGGCGATGGGGAGACCACCACGGCCGCTGCGCCGGGTGAGGAGACCACCGCTGCTGTCGGTAACGGGGAGGAGGATCCGCTAGCTGATCTGATTGCCGCTGCCCAGGAGGAGGGCGAACTGGTCGTGTACGGTTCCTGCGAGGATCCCTATATTGACGCAGCTTGTGCCGCGTTCCAGGAAAAGTATGGAATCACCACTTCCTGGTCCCGTCTGACCGGCGGAGAGGTACAAGCCAAGATCGAGGAGGAGAATGGAAATCCCTCTGCTGACGTTTGGTTCGGCGGCACTTCCGATCCCCAGAGTGTCTGTGCTTCTGAGGGACTGT
Source organism: uncultured Lachnospiraceae bacterium (assembly GCA_964601745.1). Classification (GTDB taxonomy): domain Bacteria; phylum Bacillota; class Clostridia; order Lachnospirales; family Lachnospiraceae; genus CAZROZ01. The sequence goes on from CAZROZ010000231.1 coordinate 420, forward strand.
TGGAAGCCTATGATGCTGTGAATAAAGTTAATCTGGTGAATGATTCCTTCCGGGATCCCGATGGATACTGGTACGGCATTTACCGCGGCATCCTGGGCATCTTCTACAACAAGGAAGAGCTGGATCGGATGCAGCTTCCTTATCCTGAGGATTGGGATGATCTGTTGGATCCTAAGTATGAAGGTCTGATTTGGTTCTCCAATCCCAATACTGCCAGTACCGCGAAGCTTGCTATCAATACTTTCGTGCAGATGAGAGGCCATGACGCGGCCATGGAATATTTCAAGGCTCTTGATAAGAATATCGCGCAGTATACCAAGAGTGGCGGCGGCCCCTCCAAGAGTGTGGGTATCGGCGAGTGCGTCATCGGGATCGGTTTCCTGCATGATGCGGTGTATCAGATCAGCGAGGGATATGACAATATCGGTATGAGCGTTCCCCCTTCCGGCACTTCCTGTGAAGTAGGCGCTACCTCCATTTTTAAGAACTGCAAGCATCCCAATGCCGCCAAGCTGTGGATTGAGTTCTGCCTGACCCCGGAGTGCGTTGAGCTCGCCGATGATACCGGCAGCTTCCAGTTCCTGGTTCTGAGCAATGCGCAGCAGCCGGCCATCCTGGATTCCTTCAATTTGAATCCGGATGTGACCATTGATTATGATTTCGCGGATGCGAAGGAAAATACGACCAAGTATGTCGATGACTTCTTTGCCGCTGTCGGCGGTGGTGATGACCGTTTCAAGACGGAGTAAAGCTCACTGTCGCCCCATTCTAAGTTGAACGGTAAATGGGGGATGACGTAATGTCATCCCTCTTTTTTTCTCAGAAAGGAGGGGATCCTATGAACCGTCGCCAGAGCGCGGCGTTGGACCGGAAAAAGTTTTTTCACGATCCAGTTTTGTTGGTCACAGTGATTGTCCTGATCGGGGCGCTGCTTCTTTTCGTCCTTTATCCTCTGGTGAATCTGTTGATAGACAGTGTACTGGTGGACGGACATTTTACCCTGGATATCTTCCGTAGAATCCTGGGCCTGAAACGGTTTCAGACCGCTTTCTGGAATACCCTGCGGGCTGGTATGATGACGGCGGTGATCTCCACTCTGATCGGGCTGCTGTTCGCCTATGTGGATGTTTATGTGCGGCTGCGCCACAGATTTATGGAGAAACTTTTTAATTTGGTTTCTCTTCTGCCTGTGGTTTCTCCGCCTTTCGTGCTTTCCCTGAGTATGATTTGCCTTTTCGGGCGGGCAGGCTTAATCACCAGAAAACTGCTTCATATCTATGACGCCAATGTGTACGGCCTTTACGGCATTGTCATCACTCAGACACTGACATTCTTCCCTGTGTGCTACTTGATGCTGCGGGGGCTGCTGAAGAACATCGATCCTTCCCTGGAAGAGGCAGCCCGGGATATGGGAGCATCCCGCTTCAAGGTATTTATGACAGTGACACTGCCTCTGCTGCTTCCCGGCCTGGGGAACGCTTTTTTGGTTACTTTCATTGAGTCAGCGGCAGACTTTGCCAATCCCATGTTGATCGGCGGCGACTATGATACGCTAGCCACCACCATTTACCTGCAGATCACTGGTGCCTATGACAAGGAGGGGGCCTCTGCCATGGCTGTCGTGCTGCTGTCCCTGACTATTATCATGTTTATTATTCAGAAATACTATCTGGAGTCTAAGACGGCGGCCACACTGACCGGCAAAGCCAGCCGTGCCCGGGTCAGGATTACAGAGAAAAGCGTCATCGTCCCTTTGACCGTGATGTGCGCTTTGATCTCTATTTTTGTGATCGGCATGTACGCGATGGTTCCCCTGGGAGGACTCTTTAAGCTGTGGGGACGTGATTATTCGCTGACCCTGAAGCATTTCAAGGCAGTCTTTGTCAACTACGGGGGGCTGCGGTCGTTTAAGGATTCCGCCTTGCTCAGTGCCATCGCTGCTCCCATCACGGCTATTATGTCCATGGTCATCGCATACCTGGTGGTGAAACGAAAATTCAAAGGACGGGGACTCATCGAGCTGCTCTCTATGCTGGCCATGGCTGTGCCCGGCACGGTTCTGGGCGTAGGCTACATTCGCGGTTTTTCCAACGGCATGTTCCGGACCGGATTCCTACAAGGCCTTTACGGGACTTCTGCGATTTTGATTATCGCATTTGTGGTCCGTTCTCTGCCTACAGGTACCAGAAGCGCAATTTCCGCTCTGCGGCAGATCGATAAGAGTATTGAGGAATCCGCCTACGATATGGGTGCCGGCAGTGGGAGAGTCTTCTTCACCGTAACGCTGCCGTTGATCAAGGATTCCTTCTTCTCTGGTCTGGTTACCGCGTTTGTCAGGAGTATCACCGCTATTTCCGCCGTTATCCTGCTGGTGACACCGCGCTGGGATATGGTGACGGTTCGGATCAACAGTCTGGCAGAGAAAGGCAATTACGGTCCGGCCTGTGCTTATTGTACGCTGCTGATTTTGATTGTCTATACGGCAGTGGCGTTAATGAACCTGTTTATCAAACACTTCGGAACAAGTAAGGGGATGAATGCAGATGGCTAAAGAAAAAAAAGGAATCCGGCTGGATCATATTTCCAAGATCTACAAAGATCCAAAGACGAAAAAAGATTTCTACGCGGTAAATGATGTCTCTCTGGACATCGAGCCTGGCAGCTTCGTCACGTTGCTGGGACCCTCCGGGTGCGGGAAAACTACCATCCTCCGTATGATTTCCGGGTTTGAGAGTCCGGACGCCGGCGGAATTTACCTGGGCGGGGAGAAGATTGACGAGCTTACCCCCAACAAGCTGGACACAGCGATGGTGTTTCAGAGTTATGCCTTGCTTCCACATTACAATATATTCGATAATGTCGCCTATGGTCTAAAACTGAGAAATAACT
>CAZROZ010000232.1:0-3298 GCA_964601745.1 uncultured Lachnospiraceae bacterium
CCGCAGGGAGCGACGCGATTTGCGAATACGGGTTAGGATTGCGAGAGCGCCGCAAGCGCGGAGCAATCCGTGGGCTTTCATTCATGGTGGTGTCCCACATGTGGGGCATGGGAGCTGCTCTCCTTCGTCTCCGCCTGCGTGTCCTGCGCTTCTGTCTGCGCTTTGCCGCTCTCCTGGAGCACTTTCATGGTGGAATCCACGATGAGGGCTTTCCCGGTATTGTCAATCAAGACCTTTCCCTCATCTTTTGCCTTCTCCAGCGCCTCCGGTTCATATTGGTAGTAGATCTCCATGAATTTCTGTCCGGTGATGGTTTCTTTCTCCACCAGGAAATCTGCGATATGCTTCAGGGTATCCACGTGAGCCGAGATCAGCTGCAGTGCCTCCTGGTAACATTTGTGCAGCAGATCCATGATCTCCTGGTCCACTTCGCTGGCGGTCTGATCTCCGCAATCCATCACCATCCTGCCGTCCAGATAACGATTCTCCACATTGCCCAGACTCACCAGGCCGAATTTATCCGACATACCGTACTGGGTGATCATGGCACGCGCCAGCTGCGTCGCCTGCTGGATATCATTGGCCGCACCGGTGGTCACAGAGCCGAAGACCACTTCCTCCGCAGCCCTGCCGCCAAAGAGCGTCACCAGCCTGGTCAGCAGTTCATCCTTGTTCATCAAATACCGCTCTTCCTCCGGCACCTGCATCACATAGCCCAGTGAGCCCATGGTCCTGGGCACGATGGTGATCTTCTGGACTGGCTCGGCGTTCTTTTTCAGTGCGGTAATCAAAGCGTGGCCCACTTCATGGCAGGCAACCACCCGCTTCTCCTCGGGGCTCAGGATCCGATCCCGCTTCTCCTTGCCGGCGATGACCATCTCCACCGACTCCAGCAGATCATCCTGGGTCACCACGGTGCGGCCTTTCTTCACCGCCAGAATCGCAGCTTCATTGATGATATTCGCTAGATCTGAGCCCACCGCGCCGGCCGTGGCCAGACCGATGGCGTCCAGATCCACCGAATCGTGCATCAACACATCCCGGGCGTGGACTTTCAAAATGTCTACCCGGCCCTTCAGATCCGGCTTGTCCACAATGATCCGCCGGTCAAAGCGTCCCGGCCGCAGCAATGCCTTGTCCAGCACTTCCGGCCGGTTGGTGGCAGCCAGAATCACCACCCCTTTGGACGCGTCAAATCCATCCATCTCTGAGAGCAGCTGGTTCAATGTCTGCTCCCGCTCGTCGTTGCCGAACTGGCTGTCCCGGCTCTTGCCGATGGCATCCACCTCATCGATGAAAATAATACAGGGCGCATGACTCTGGGCATCTTTGAACAGTCCCCGCACCCGGGAAGCCCCCATTCCCACAAACATTTCCACAAAGCCGGACCCGGATATGGAGAAAAACGGCACTTTCGCCTCTCCCGCCACAGCCTTCGCCAACAGTGTCTTGCCGGTGCCGGGAGGGCCGACCAGCAACGCGCCCTTGGGAAGCTTGGCACCGATCCGCACATATTTCTCCGGATTGTGGAGGAAGTCCACCAATTCCGTCAAGGATTCCTTGGCCTCATCTTGTCCGGCCACATCCGCGAACGTGACGCCCGTCTCCTGCTCCATATACATTTTGGCAGTGGATTTCCCCATGCCGCCCAGTGCGCTGTTCTTGCTGATGGAGCGCATCAAGAAATACATGACGCCCCAGAGCAGCACCAGCGGCAGCACCGTCACCAGGAGGAAGTCCGTAAAGGGATTGGACTCCGCCACTTCCTTGGTATATTCGACGCCCTGCTCGTCCAGCCACTCATAGAGATTGATATCCCCGGAGATGTAGCCGGTGTAGTAACGGATTTCCATCCCCGCCTCTCCCAGCATCGTGTCAAATTCCTGGGTTTGAGGATCTTTCTCCTCTACTGTCACGCCCTCCTTGGGCTCAATGACGATTCGAGTGGAGGTCAGCGTCAATTTTTTCACCTGCCCGTCCATCACCATCTGTTTGAATTTGGTATAGCTGATCTCCCGGTTGGTAGCAGCCTCCATCTGACTCGAGACATAGCTGTACATGAGAAATAGAACTAACGCAGTCACCAGACAAATCAGAACCAATCTCCGGTTGGAATTCTTCCCGTTCCCCTGATTATGATTATTGTCCTGACCCCGGTTTTGATTTTGTCCCCGATTTCTGTTGTTTTCATTCATCCCTATAAGTTCCTTCCTGCGTCACACCCCTGTGCTTCGCAAATCATTTTCCACACGCCAAGCATTATATACCAGAAGTTTTTAACTCACAACATTTTTATCATTCTTAATTTTCTTAAGCAGAATAGGTATATTCCTTTATTATCTTTTGCATCGGCAAAAGAATCTTCAGAATTCTCCTGTTTGTTCCAATGCCTCTGGATTTTCCCGGATGGGATTGTTAGAATACCTTCGTCGCAGCGGACGACAGTTTCTTTCCTTGTTTTTTTCGTGTGTTGTTCCAATTTTTTCCAACAAAGGAGCCATGGCCGTCCCTGCGACAATTTCATTTTTCCCGACGAAGGACGCTTGGTTGTCTCTGCGACAATTCCATTTTTCCTGATAAAGGATGCTTAGTTGTCTCTGCGACAATTCCATTTTTTCTTGCAAAGGACGCTGAATTTCCCCTGTCTCTTCCGCCGATGAGGTCGGAACCGAAGGGGATTTTCCCTTTTCTATCGGGCTTTCATTCATGGTGTTGCCCCACATGTGGGGCGTGGGGGATTTCTTTTAAATCTTGACGAGGATGGCAATCAGATTGGAGGGTGAGACATGTCAGTCAAATATGTATTTGTAACAGGCGGCGTGGTGTCCGGCTTGGGAAAAGGCATCACAGCGGCGTCCCTGGGACGTCTGCTGAAACTGCGCGGGTATCGAGTCACCATGCAGAAATTTGATCCCTACATCAACATTGACCCCGGCACCATGAATCCCATTCAGCACGGGGAGGTATTTGTCACTGATGACGGCGCCGAGACTGACCTGGATCTGGGACATTACGAGCGCTTTATCGACGAGAGCCTGACGAAGCGCTCCAACGTGACCACCGGCAAGGTTTACTGGTCTGTCCTTTCCAAGGAGCGGCACGGCGATTACGGCGGCGGTACCGTTCAGGTCATCCCCCACATCACGAACGAGATCAAGAGCCGCTTCTACACGCACACATCCGAGGAATTGGAGATCGCCATCATTGAAGTGGGGGGAACCGTGGGTGATATCGAGAGTCAGCCCTTCCTGGAATCCATTCGGCAATTTCAGCAGGAGATGGGCCGGGAAAATGTGGC
>CAZROZ010000233.1:0-3266 GCA_964601745.1 uncultured Lachnospiraceae bacterium
GTCCACAGCCACAATACCCATATTTACGGGCTGCTGGAGCTGGCAAAACGCAGCGGACTGCAAAAAGTCTACGTGCACTGCTTCCTGGACGGCAGAGATACACCGCCCTCCTCCGGAAAAGAGTACGTGGAAGAACTGGAAGCGAAGATGAGGGAAATCGGAGTGGGCAAGGTGGCCTCCGTGATGGGTCGCTACTATGCCATGGATCGGGATAATCGCTGGGACCGGGTGGAGAAGGCTTACCGCGCCTTGACCAAAGGAGAGGGAAAGAGAGCCCCCTCTGGTCCCGCCGGTATACAGGCCTCCTATGATGAGAAAGTGTATGATGAATTTGTTGTTCCCACTGTGGTGGAGGAGGACGGGAAACCAGTTGCCACCATCCAAAATGGGGATTCCATCATTTTCTATAATTTCCGGCCGGACCGTGCCAGAGAGATCACCAGGGCATTCTGTGATGAGAATTTTACCGGGTTTGCCAGGGATGAGTACCTGGATCAGCTGACGTATGTCTGCTTTACGGATTATGACCCGACCATTCCTCACAAATTGGTCGCGTTCGGAAAAGAAACCATCGTGAATACGTTCGGCGAATTTCTGGCTGCCCAGGGAAAGAAGCAGCTGCGGACAGCGGAGACAGAAAAATATGCCCATGTGACCTTTTTCTTCAACGGCGGGGTGGAAGTGCCCAATCCCGGGGAGGACCGCAGGCTGGTGAATTCTCCCAAGGTGGCGACCTATGATCTGCAGCCGGAGATGAGCGCCTATCAGGTGGCGGACGTTTTGACGGATGCCATTCGTTCTGGAAACTATGACGTGATCATTGTGAATTTCGCGAATCCGGATATGGTGGGACATACCGGTGTCCTCCCTGCCGCCATCAAGGCGATTGAGGCGGTGGACGAATGTGTGGGCAAGGCGGTGGATGCGTTGCTGGAAGTGGACGGACAGATGTTTATCTGCGCGGATCACGGGAATGCGGAGCAGTTGATCGACTATGAGACAGGGGAACCTTTTACTGCGCATACCACCAACCCTGTACCGTTCCTGCTGATCAATTATGATCCCGCCTATACGCTGCGGGAAGGCGGCTGCCTGGCGGATATTGCCCCGACGCTGATTGAGATGATGGGACTCACCCAGCCCAAGGAAATGACAGGAAAATCGCTATTAGTGAGAAAGAGAGAAGGGTCGTTTCGTTGACGAGAAACTGGGAAAACGCTTGTCAAAGGCGATAGAAATCAAAAAAAGCTCTCCTGACAGGATGCTGATGCATTTTAGAACAGTGTCAGGGGAGCTTTTTCGTGCACAGGCTTTTTCGTGCACAGGCCAGAAGAAGAGAAAGGCAATTAGTTGTACAACACGTGGGTCGCACGGGGTGCAGGGGGGAAAAAATCGCTCCTACTCGAGATTTGTTTTTTTTCATGCGGACACGAGGTAATAAGGTGAGCGAACAGGGTGCACTTACCACCAATCCTGTAGTGCACCCAGCGAACACGGGAGCATGAACCTTTGGTCATTCGGAGAGCTCCTTATACCGATCCGTACTGATGGCAATCATGTAGGAGAGAATTTTGTCCATATCGTAGACTTTGTCATGCTCCGCCATGTAACGGAAGGCTTCCAGTGTGCTGAGTACGGTGAGAATCGTGGCAATCATAACATTGTCCGGAGAGGGATGATATCCATGCGCGGCAAGGGTTTTCATATTGCTCGCCATGCTTTTGTTCAGCAGTTTCTGTTTGATGCTCCCATAGTCGAGAAGCAGAGAATATTCATCTTTATGCGCTCTCAGTAATTCTATGGTTGCCTGTCTATTCCCTTTGTCAAGAGAATGATACCAATCTCGGCTTGCAATAGCAAGATTCTCAATTTCATCCAGGATCTCTTTTGTGTTTTTATAGTGAGCGTAGAAGGTAGACCGGTTTATTCCGGCAGATAAGCACAATTCTTTTACCGTGATCTCGGGAAACGGTTTCTTGATGGACAAAGCTACCAAGCTCTCTCTGATTCTTTTTCTAGTATGTTCAATTCTCTTGTCCATTTTCCAACACCTTTTCCATTTGTGTTTGATAGAAGAAAGTTTTCCAACACAGTGTTAAATAACTGCATATAATAGTAACACAGGAAACGAAAATGGAAAAGGGGGTTCTATTATTTTATGAACAAGGAAGAGAATGACCGCAGAATTAGGAAGAGAAGATCATTTGAGGAAAGGCAGCTGCGGAAACTAAAACGCACAATGCAGATTTCCCGGCCGGCGTATTACTTTATTATCACATTCCTTCTCATTATTCTAGTCGATCTCTTGGATAATTTTACCACCAGTTCGACAGACAATCTGACATCTTCAATTATCACAACTTTCTTTGTAAATGGAAGGTTATTTGGCAGGAGTTTTACCTATGAGGAAGGACTCTCCATCCACAATATGCTCACTCTTTTGTGCAGGCTCTCGGCGGTAGGTGCCCCGTTTTACAAGTCGCTGGGTGATAAGTATGGTAGAAAGCCGCTGCTGGCAGTTTCGACATTTGGAATGGCAGGGGGCATGCTGCTCATTTACCTCAGCAAGAATTATCTTGTATACCTTTTGGGTTATACGGTGATGAATTTCTTCCTAGGCGCGGATATCCAGATCATCTATGTTTTAGAAGAATCACCTGCGAAGCATAGAGCCAAGATCTACAGCGTGATCAAGGCATTAGGGGCTCTCGGGGTAGCGTTCATCCCGCTGCTGAGGAACCTGGTGATGCATAACGATGCGACACAGAGGAGGGCCATTTTTCTGTCTCCTGGCATTGTGGGAATCGGAATCAGTGTGCTAGTCGTCCTTTTCGCGAAGGAGACGGATGTTTTCACCAAGCAGAGGGTGGAATATCTGTCCATTCCACTGGAAGAAAGGCTGGAACAGGAGAGAGCAAAAAAGGCAGAGAAAAAAGCAGATGGCAGCAAGAGCGGCGTGTTTAATGCGATAAAGTATATATGGCAGCACAAAGAGGTTCGAACGCTGATTTTTGCAAAGACGGTATTTGACGCGGCGCTGGTTGCCATGACGTATTATGAATCTATTATGTTCAAGGCGGGGATGACTACAGAAGAGATCACGACGGCGGAATATTTTTACCCGTTTATTTATTCCGGCATCTTGTTGATTTCCGGATATATTGCCGACAGTCTGGGAAGAAAAAGGACCATTCAGATTTTTGGCATACTTTGTTCCATCTCCTACCTTGCCTTTGTCTTGTGTGCCAACAGCAAATGTCCTCCGG
>CAZROZ010000234.1:0-3259 GCA_964601745.1 uncultured Lachnospiraceae bacterium
CTTTGGCGACAGAGCCAGATTTTTTGCTGATGGATGAACCTTTTGCCTCATTGGATTATTTTACACGAGTGAACATGGGAGAGATGCTGCTGTCTATTCACACAGCGACAGAATGCGGGATCTTTTTTATCACGCATAATATTGATGAGGCATTGACATTGGGGGATGAGATCGTGGTGCTAAAGGACAAAGATACCAGAATTTGTTATCCTCTTAATGCGCTTGGGACAAAGAGGGATTTGAACAAACCGGAAATGATTTTTTTAAAAAGGGAAATTTTAAATGTAATTGAAAGGGAACAGTAAGAGATGAAACAGAGAGTCGCATGGATTTTGATTTTAACGCTGCTTATCTCGACTTTTTCGCTGACAGGCTGCTCTTCAAGTGGGGAAGGCGTGCCGGAGAAAATTGCGGTGACCTTTGTCAGTTCCCCTTTAAATGTACCATCCATTGTGGAGAGAAATCACAGCATTTTTGCGCAAACTCTTGGAGAGCTGGGCGTAAAAGAGGTCGTCTATTCAGATTTGACTTCAGGTGCGGATCAGACTCAGGCATTGGCGTCTGGTGATATCCAGTTTTTGTATGCGGTAGGGGCGACATCCGTAATATTATCTGCTGCCAATGGAGCAGACATTAAGATCATTTCTATGTACAGCCGTTCACCGAAAGCTTTCTGTCTGTTTTCAAGAGACGCATCTATTGCTGCACCGGCGGATCTGGCGGGAAAAACGATTGCCGGACCGCAAGGAACCATCTTGCACGAGTTGCTGGCTGCATATCTTTCATCCGGGGGCATGACGATTTCTGATGTCAATTTTGTCAATATGTCGATTCCTGATGCGATGGCTGCGCTAGCTGGGGGAAGCGCAGATTGTGCATTGCTGGCGGGTGCGGCAGCTTATCAGGCACAGCAGAGCGGTTCCTATCTTGTGACGGATGGAGAAAATCTGGTGGAGGCTTCCATCTGCTGTGCAGTCACCAATGCTTTTTATACCGCCCATAAAGATGTAGTGGATCAGTTCTTAAAGGGACAGCGGGCCGTGCTGGAGTATATATCAGAACACCAGGAGGAGGCGATGCAGGAGACAGCGGATTTTCTGGATCTTGATGTCGAGGCGGTGAGAGACATGTATCAATACTATGACTTTGATATGGAAATTCGGGATTCGGACATTGCCGCCATAGAGTCTACGATGCGTTTCATGGCAGATGCTCAAATGATAGAACAGGAGGTAGATGTCGCTTCTCTGGTAATCCGTTAAGTATGGGACTTGCTCCGTGTAGTGTTAGACTCAAGGGAATAAAGATATCAACATTATTTTTACATATACCGTCCGGAATTAGAAATCCGGGCGGTTTTTTGTTGAACTATATTTTCAGAAGGAAAAAAGAAAAAGGAATGGGCTGCTGGAAAGAGAGAGAGGAGTATCTCCTCACTGAAAATAGTTGAAATCGTTGTGTGCGGTAAGCCTTGAGATAAAACTATTAAAACAAATGCAGAAAAACAGGAGACATATTATATACTGATAATAATGAGAATTGTGTCAAAACAGGCAACAATGCAATGCTGGCAACGCATTCAGGCACTTTTCGCCCGATTTCTTTGTGCATCTTGTACAGAAACAGGGTTGAAAATTTGTGAAGTCTATCCAATTGACCGTGGAGAACTCAGGGGATTATGATTGTCCCACCGCAGAAAGGAGGGGTTAAAAGGAAGGAAGGAATTTTGCTGGGAATCCTAGGAATTGCCGGTTTCTGGGATATCAAGGCTCGGAGAGTGCCAAATTCTCTCTGCATTGTCGGTGCATTACTCAGCCTGATTCTTTGCGTGATACAAGAAGGGCTGGCGGGAGGCTGGACTTGGTTGACAGGTGCATTACCCCCGTTTCTCTTTTTTCTTTTTCTCTATCTACTCCGCGCAGTTGGTGCCGGTGATGTGAAGCTGGCGGCTGTGACGGGGAGTTTCCTGGGCTTTCACGCGGCCCGGTTTCTCTGCCTGGGGACATTGGTGGCGGGAGCCGTCTTGTCTCTGCTCCATCTTTTTCGGGTATACTGCCTGGATCATACCCGAGTTCATTTAAGGGAAGATCCTCATCGATTCAGACAAAAAGAATCTGTCCGCGGCAGACACAAGGAAGTGATCCCATTTTCTGTGTGCTTTCTTGTTACTGCTCTGTTGTGGATACTCAGAGAAGGAAGGATTTAATTGAAACGTGGATTGTTTGTGGTTTATGATCCGGATGAGCAGTACGCAAGGGCTTTGTCCGGACAATTGATGCGTCAGCGCCTGCTGACCACGCAGTGCATTACAGTGACCATGGAGCCACTGCTGACTCAGATCTTACAGGAAGAACGGGTGGAACTGCTGATTGGTGCGGAGGAGGCATCTTGGCTGTATGAAAGGAACAGACCCCGTCATGTGATTTTACTTTCGGAAGGTCATATGATCAAAGAAGGAGCAACCTATCCATCAGTTTATAAGTATCAATCGCTGGACAGAGTGATTCAACAGATCATGGACGCATATTTGCAGATGGATGAGGATGCGGGATTCACGTATGTCTCCGGGGAGGAAAAGAAACTGTTGGTGGTGTACTCTCCTTCTTCCGCAGTGGCGAGAACGCTGGTGGCATCTACTTTGGCTAAGGCATATGCCAAGGAAAGAGAGACGCTTTATATGACATTTGATCCTTTTCCGGTGGAATATCCTCTGGATGACAGCGGCGGCATCTCGGATCTGATTTATCTGCTGCGGGAGAACAATCAGCAGCTGGGCACAAGAATTCAATCCATGGCGCACCACGACGGAAAGCTGCATTATCTGGCACCAGTCAGTCATTTTAAGGACTTAGAGGAATTGACGGCACAGGAATTCCTCGCTTTTATCCGGCAGATGCGGGAAAACAGTCCCTATGAAGCGATCATTTTGGAATTTGGTTTCTTTAATGAGCAGGTGCTGCAGATCATGCGGGTGGCAGACGGAATTTACCTGCCTTATCTGGACGTGCCAAATCAAGGGGTGGCTTATCCAAAATCCGGAGAGGCCGGCAGAGTCTATGCGTTTCAGCGAATGCTGCTGGAGGAACGTCTAGAAATGGTGCTAAAGCGCATGGAAGTTGTGCCGATAAAAACGGATGGCGTGGATTGGGATGCCCACCGCCGGGAACTGGAGAGACAGTATGTGGTTAAGGAAGATGCTTTTGGAAGACTGACAGTTCCTCAGTACGAAAGAGGTACAGAGAGGATGCGTGCGATGGGG
>CAZROZ010000235.1:0-3245 GCA_964601745.1 uncultured Lachnospiraceae bacterium
TCCGCGATACTGGTGGGAATCATCACCGCACTGATGGAGATGAGTCCTGGACTCAGCTGATTGAGCTTCGGCCACACGCTATATACGAGACTCATGATAAGAGGAATGCAAAGGGTATAGAGGATGAAAACACCCAGGAAAATTCTGCCGACCCTATGTGCCCAGAGGACGAACGGGTCGATGGTGCTGTTGCCGGCATTTGCTTTTTTCTTACTCATAATTCCATTCCCCCTTTAAAACAGTTTATCCCAAATGACACTGGCGCCCATACTGAGAAGCAGCACGATAGCCATGGTGAAATTGTTCAGCCAAGGTAGTTTCTTGCCAATTATTCCAATTATGACAGTCAGGATCATAGCGGTGAACATGGTCAGTGCATAAGGCAGATTGTTCATGATCAAGGCAGGAATATACACCGAGAACAGGGCCAGGAAGAATACGCCTGAGAAAATTTGACCCCAGTCGTTGCTGCTGCTCTTGGATTTCATGATCCCGGTGGAATATTTCTTTGCGATCAGGATGACGATCAATGGTCCGGATACAACACCCAGTGTCATGACCCACATGACAGCGGAGAAGACAGAAGGATCACTGGTCAGAATCTGGGACATGGTAGAGCCGATGCCCTGCACAGTGTAATCGGCAGCCATGATCTCATAGGAAAGGGAGCCGATTACGGAGAGCCGCCACCAGGGCCATGCTGCGCCCAATGCCGGGGTCAGCGTCAAAAGACCGATCAGGATAGCGATACTAGGCACGATAGAAAAACTGATAGACGATTTTACCACATTATTGATTTTCTCTTTGCTCATGCCCAGCTCCAGGCAGCGCTTGCGTGCCTTCACGAAGCTGTAAAGGGCAAAAGCGACAACAGCGAGCAAGCCGACAGCGATTAAACCGTACAAAAGTGGACTGTTGGCTAATGTTGCACCTGTCATATTACATTACCTCTTTTCTTACTTGTTTTTGTGAAGTCCTGTCTCCCTCCCATCAGCCTTCCTCTGACACTCCCGCGGCACGAGAGCATCACGGTATTACGGCTTAAAATAGAAGAATGAGAGGAAAGAGAGGCATGAAAAAATTTTTGCTCGCGCACATGAGTCAAGAGAATTCTCGACAGCAGTCCAATTGACCCATGTGCGCGATGGGAAAAACCATGCGGAACGCAGGCTCTTATTAATTGTTGTCTTCCAGCCAGCGAAGCGCGATGTAAACGTACGAGGCAGTGCCCAGATAAAGTACGCTGTCATCAAACACAGCCTTCGGGTGATGCTGCGGATACTCGCAGCCGTCGCTGATGCCGCCGGTGCTGAGGAACAGGCCGATGGTGGGAACCTTGACGCTGACAAAGGCAAAGTCCTCACTGCCGCCGCCGATCTTGCTCCCGGTGGTCATCGGAGGCAGGACATGCTCCGGAACAATCTCATTCAAGTACTTTCTGGTAGCCACGGAAAGGGCATCGTCCGCAATCATGGGCGGGCAGGACTTGGAATAAGTCACTTCCACCTCGGTGCGGAATGCCTTCGCAGTCGCCTCCGCGATCTCAGTGATCCGCTTCTTGGCAAAAGCAACCATCTCCATATCACCAGTGCGGATGGTGCCTTCCATCTCCGCGGTGTCGGGGATCACATTGGCTGCCGTGCCCGCATGGAAGATGCCGGGGGTGATGACCAGGAAATCGCCTGGGGTAATCTCCCGCGCGTGAATCTCCTGGAGTGCCAGGTGAATGTGTGCTGCCGCCGTGATCGGGTCAACTGAGAGCTGCGGCATCGCGCCGTGGCCACCTTTCCCCTTCACGGTGATGTGGAAGAAGTCACTGGAAGCGGAGCCGGTGCCGCCCTCCGGGATCATGATGAAGCCCTTGGAGATCTGATTCCCGGTCATGACGTGGAACATCACAGCAACGTCCACACCATCCAGGACACCAGCATTGATCATGTCCTGAGAACCTGCCATGATCTCTTCCGCAGGCTGGAACATGAGCTTGACCTGGCCTGCCAGCTGCCCCTCGTATTTCTTGAGAAGCTTTGCGGCACCCAGCATCATCGCCGTGTGCATGTCGTGTCCGCAGGCGTGCATCTTGCCGTCATTCAATGACTTGTAAGGTATATCTGCCTGCTCCTGAATGGGAAGAGCATCCATGTCACCCCGAATCAAAATCGTCTTCTTTCCGGGCTTTCCTGCCAGGACAACCAGCCCGCACTTCCCGCACTCCTGTGGTTCATACCCCATCTCTTCCAATTTCTGTTTCACGAAAGCCTTGGTGTAGACGAGGTCGAATCCGGTCTCCGGGTGCTGATGCAGATCGCGCCGCCATGTCTCCAATTCACTCTGGAGCGCCTGGGCATCCTGCATGAATTGGGTCTTGGAAATGTCCATGTTTCATCCTCCTTTCTGTAATTGACACGCGGTATTTTTATCATTTTTTATGTTGATATATGAGGCATGTAATGGGAATGACAGTGCGGTGTCAATTATCCTGATATTTTTTTGGCAGTCGGCAGCATGAGGATGGTCCCGTTCTTTCCATACATGATCATACCTGCGAGTATAGCATCTGGTCTAGAAGGAAACGATCCCCGGCTGCTGACTGCCTGTTACGGCCTGATTGTACCCAATTTCCTTAATAAAGTCAATGAATACATTAGACCCGGGATAAGAAAATCCAAGGGGCAGTTTTCTGCGTGAAAATCTATATTTTGGAGGAATATAAAGCAGAATCCGGCTCCCTATACAACTTATTGTATAAGAACGTACGTTCGATGATGCTAGAGCGCCACGAACGTTTGTTCGGAGCCTTAAAAATAATAAAATTTCATAAAAAAGTTATTGCATAATTCCTAAAAAGGCGCTAAAATCCAGTCGTAGTGGAGGGAAATGGAGCGAAAAGGGCCAAAAGGGTGTATCGTGCCAGGAAAGCTCCAGACGTTCCAGACAGAAGGCAATCTGAAAAGACGACAGGACAGGAAAGGCAAGAGAGACGATGGCGAATGGATTTAAGGGTGAATTTCATCATTCCATCGATACCAAGGGCCGCGTGATTCTCCCTTCCAAGTTTCGCGAGAAGTTGGGAGAGGAGTTCGTGATGACCGTTGGTCTTGACGGCTGCCTTTTCGTCTATCCCAATGAGGAGTGGGAACTTTTTGCCGAGCAGCTGCGAAATCTCCCCGGAACCAAAGACGGCCGGCGATTGCAGCGTTTCTTCTATTCCAATGCCACTACCTGTGTCATCGACAAGCAGGGGC
>CAZROZ010000236.1:0-2268 GCA_964601745.1 uncultured Lachnospiraceae bacterium
CACGGAAGTGCCCAGCAGAATCACCACGATATACATCATGGCATTGGAGGCAGTTTCCGTCAACTGGCGGACCACACCGCATTCCCGGAACAGGTTCCCCAGCATCAGCATGCCCACAAGGGGAGCCGTAGAGGGCAGCAACAGACACACCACAATGGTTACCACAATCGGGAAAAGGATCCGTTCCAGTTTCGACACTGGGCGGAGCTGCTCCATCTTGATCTTCCGCTCTTTCTCCGTGGTCAACAGTTTCATGATGGGAGGTTGGATAATCGGCACCAGGGACATATAAGAATAGGCGGCTACCGCGATGGGTCCTAAGAGTGACATCTGGCGAAGCTTACTGGCCAGGAAAATGGAGGTCGGGCCGTCCGCACCGCCGATGATGGCGATTGCCGCTGCAGCCATATCCGAAAATCCCAGCGCGATCGCGCCGATGTAGGCCGCATAAATGCCGAATTGGGCCGCGGCTCCTAAAAGGAAACTTTTGGGATTGGCAATCAGCGGGCCGAAATCCGTCATAGCGCCTACGCCCATGAAGATCAGCGAGGGCAGAATCGCCCACTCATCCAGTTTAAAGAAATAATAGAACAAACCGCCTGCGTGCTCAATGGTCTCTCCATCCACGATCTCCGTCCACGGTTCCGCCATGATATCCGGATAGATATTGACCAGCAGCATGCCGAACGCGATGGGAACCAGCAAAAGCGGTTCATATCCTTTTTTGATTGCAAGATACAGGAACACGCATGCATCCGCTATCATCACATAATTGCCTATGGTCAGATTAAAAAACGCGGTCTGATGCACCAGATTGTCCAGCGTATCCAAAATATATTCCATAATAGAATCCCTCTCCTGTCAAAAAGCAAAATCCGCTCCTGCCTTCCTCTCTCACTGAAAAATCGGAAGTCCTGCGGTCAATGGGAATGTCAATTCAATGTAGCCAGCACAGCGCCGGCTTCCACCGTATCCCCGACTGCCACGTCGATGGTGACAACGGTGCCGTCCTTGGGCGTCACCACCGGGATTTCCATCTTCATTGCTTCCAGGATCACCACCGGATCTCCGGCTTTCAAGGTCTGTCCCACTTGTGCTTCAATCTTAAAGATTTTCCCGGCGGCACCGGCCTCTACCTTAATGCTGCCGGAAACAGCCGCCGCCTTTTTCGCCGCGGAAGAAGCCTTCGCAGGAGTTCTCCTGGCTGCCTTCGGGGCAGAAGTGGAAGTTGACGAGGAAGCGGTCTTCACCTCTTCCACAGTAACATCATAAGAAACACCATTTACGGTAATCGTATATGCTTTCATGTTATGTTTTCCTCCTGAATCAGACATTCTTCCAATTTGTCACGGATCTGTGAATATTCCGCACGTAAAGCTCCTCTGGGGAGAGTCCTGTGCTGGCAGCGACAGCGGCGGCAATCACCGCGATCAGAGTGAGATCCTCTACCGGTGCACCGGTGCCCTCCGGACGAACCGCACTCTTTTCTTCTGGCCTCACATCTTCCGCGATCTCCTCCACAGCCGGGAGTTCCACTATTTCCTCTATCGCCGATTCTTCCCCAGTGTTCTCCGGGGCAGTTCCCTCCTCCACCGCGTCAGCCACCGCGACTACTGCCTGGACTGAGTTCTCTTTCGCAGCCCTCTCTTCCTCCGCTTTTAACGCCGCGATTTTTTCTGCTTCTGCCGCTTTTTTTGCCTGTCGCTCCGCTCTTTTCTTCAGAGCAGAAGAAATCATGCCGAAAGAGGCAATCACACAGCTGATGAGGATCAATACAATAAAGACAGTTCCCATACCAAGCAGGGTATTGAGAATACTGCGCATAACAACGTTCATACTTTCCTTAACTCCATTTCTGCAGGCGTCCCTTCCATCCATCCTCACACAGCACAATCAATCTCTGGGGGAGGAAAAAACTCGCGCGGCAAATGTTTATTTGCTGGCATGTTTTTTGGACGGGAGCGCCTCTCTCTTTGAGAAAAGCATCTCTAATCCATAGATCACATGAGCCCGGACTTGGTCAGGACTGATCACGGCATCCACGTACCCCCTGGCCGCAGCGGCGTTCACAGAATTCTGCAGCGCCTCATAGGCCGCAGCCACCTGAGCGGGATCCTCCCCCTCCTGACAGATGACACTGGCTGCCAATGTCGCATCCATCATGCCTATCTTTGCCTGGGGTAGGGCAAATACCAAGTCCGCGCCGATGTGGTGAGAATTCATGGCCACATACGCTGTTCCGTATGCCGCGCCGATTAAAACAGTGAC
>CAZROZ010000236.1:2278-3231 GCA_964601745.1 uncultured Lachnospiraceae bacterium
GTGGCACCCGCAAAGGCTGCTGTCATCTCCGACACAGAGCGGGCAATGCGGCGTTCATTTTCCAGAGACGCTTCAAAGCCCTGCGCCTGCACCATCGTCAAAAGTGGAATCTCAAAGGCATCACAGAAACGGATAAACGCCGCCGCTTTGCGGCATCCCCGGATGGTCAGACCGGGATCAAAGGTCTGTGTCTCATTCAATTCCTCATCCAGAATCGCGCGGCGATTGCCCACAGCGCCCACGGTACCTCCGTTCAGACGGATGAATCCCACTACCATTTCTTTGGCGTATTCCGACTTAATTTCATAAAATACGTTGTTGTCGGAGATCTCCCGCAGACATGCCGCCGCATCGGCGGTCAAAGCAGAAAATGCCGGTGTTTCCCGGTTCAGATCGTCCGTGCAGTCTCCGTAAGAATCAATCTCCTCATTGTTGCCGGGGAGAAGGCAGACCAGTTCCCGGACCTTCCGGACCAATTCCTCCTCATTCTCGCAGACCACGTCCACGTTGCCGCATTCCGCCTGGAATTTCGCGCTGGAAGTGTCATTCTTGCCGAGGAAATTCCCTGCTATGGCATTGGGAGAATTGGCAAAAAAGCGCCCGTTTTCCTTTGACATCAACGTGAAGTCTCCCAGAGTCGCCATCACAGACGCCCCGCCGCCGCAGGTCCCGTAAACTGCCGTGATCTGCGGGACAACGCCGGACACCTGACTCTGCTTTTGAAAAATCTTGCCGAACCCGTCCAAGGCATCCGGTCCCTCCTGCAGACGCAAACCCGCGCAGTCAATCAGACCGATGACCGGATTCCCCGTCTTACAGGCCAAATCATACAGAGCGCAGATTTTCCGTGCGTGCATCTCTCCGATGGAACCACCCAGAGACGCCGGATCCTGACAAAATACATAGACGGGATTGTTCCCGATCAAGCCTAAACCGGTGATCACCCCGTCTCC
>CAZROZ010000237.1:0-3209 GCA_964601745.1 uncultured Lachnospiraceae bacterium
TTTTTTATTTCATTACTTAAAAACGAATTTTTTCTCGATTTTCAGCAGGCTCTATATAGGAAGCAAACCGAACTTCTGTATCCGTGAACTATTTGGTTGCCCACCTCTAAGAGTAGAAGCGAATTCCCTTTTAACGAACAGCGCGGGAAATCCCACTATCTGTGATGGTGTGGTTTCCCGCGCTGTTCGCTAAAGTTTTGCGAACACGCCACGGATTTGCGAACCATTTGCGAAGTTTTGCGGATTCCCTGCCATTTCTCGCCTTGCGATGTGCCCTCCGAAAAAGAGTGCGAGCTTCTCACACGAACTCGTCCCCATGTGCGGAACGGTGCAAGACGGTGCGAGAAGAGTGTGCGAGATTGGCCCAGGGGCAACGAAACACCCCGCATTCCCCCTGCCCGTCTGAACCAGACCCCGAAGAAAAATCTGACGCCAACGCAAAAAAAAGAGAGACCCGGTTCGTTCTGGGCCTCTCTCTCTTTTTCTCACTTTTCGCTTTCGTTCTCTCTCCTGGCCTCACGCACCTCCTCATACGGCCTCAATTTCTTGCCGTAAGGATCCTTTTTTGTTCCCCGCAGGATCTCCAGCGCCGGTTCCGGATCAGGCGCTTCCGGCTCAGTCCCTCTGTGGAGCCCACGCCGGATGGCGGCGCGAATGATGTCGGACACGCACAGCCCCTGATAGCGGTACGAGCGATAGATATCTTTCGCTTTCTGGTTGGACACCCGCACCGTCACCGCGCTCCCGACCACATACTCCCCGTGTTCTCCCCGCATGCTCCAGCTATATGTGGGTTTCGCGGGAGGAGCTTTTGAGGATTGGGCGTCGCCCGAACCGAAAAGGAAAGAGCTGGAGGAACGGGGAGGAGGAGAGGGAGGAGGAGAGGGAGGAGGGGAAGGTTCGTTGGAATCATTTGTGATTTCAGGAAGAACCCCGATGCAGCCGGTGTTCAAAAGGATCCCCTTTTTGTATGCCACCAGCAGAGCCCCCACCCACATGGATTTGCTCTGCCCGCTCTCTTTGAGCAGATTGAACCAGGCCGCGATATCGCGATCTGATTCTCTGATGTTGATCGTGATGCTGATGGATTTCCCTCTTGATTTTGGCATGGATGGCCACCTCCGGGAGGATTTGTTTCGTTGGAGTTATATGCGAGCGGGGGAGAGGGTATCAGGGGACGAAAAAAATCAAAAGACTTTCGAAAAATACTGATAATTTTCTGAGGAAATGCATATCACAAGACGCTGAGGATTAGAAGAAACAAAAATAAAAAAGGTGAACAATAAATATATTGGAGGAAAATAAATGAATAATAAAATGAATGTTGTCGAGTATATCGACATGGAGAACGATACCGTCTTCCTGGAGACCGTGTATTCCAGGACGATGGGGTGGCTCACACTCCCCGCCATCGGGTATTTCGGAGAACAGATGTTCCCCGTATTCTCGATTGATGGCACCGAGGTTGTTGCCTCACCGGTGTTTGTTGACGACAACGGCGGCATCGACCCCGACGCACCTGCCTGCGCGGAGCGCTGCACGAGACGCGAGTGCAACTCCTGCGTCTGCCCCTGCGCCGACTGCCGTCACATCCCTGAGGACCAGGGGCGTGACTGGGCGTGGGTGTGCGCCTGAGAGAGTGGCCGAAGACAACGCTCTCTCGAAGCTGGGATAGGAATTTGGAGCTTCTGGCTGGGTCCCTGGGTGGAGAAAATCCGTGCCTCGGACCCAGCAGAAGCCCGCACAAAAAGAAAGGAAATTGAAAATGCTGTTTGTCGAAAAGTATTTTTGGAGAGACCATCGCAGGTCTCTCCACGCAAACCTCGTCTATGGCGAATACGCTGTAGTTGGGGAGCGGGCCGGCAAGCCCCTGGTTGCTTTTCCAGAGGACGAGGAATTCGGTGGAACCTTCTATTATGAGGGTACACCGTGCTACCTCACCGCCACCGGTAAGCCGGGCGATCCGGTGCCAGCGGGGAAGCGCCCCGCCCCCCAGGAGTGGGAAAAGGAGTTTCCCTGGGATGAC
Source organism: uncultured Lachnospiraceae bacterium (assembly GCA_964601745.1). Lineage (GTDB taxonomy): Bacteria > Bacillota > Clostridia > Lachnospirales > Lachnospiraceae > CAZROZ01. The sequence goes on from CAZROZ010000237.1 coordinate 2,027, forward strand.
CAGGAGCCTTTCTCCTGCTATGACACAGATGGTCGAAAGATCATCTATGTCATCGGAGAGAAATGGGTTCATTTCGAGCCCTAATCTCTCCCCTGGCCTGGCGGATTGTTATAGGTAGATTGGAGCTTTCTGACCGGCGCCAGAGATGGAGAAATCCATACTTTGGCCCGGCAGAAGCCCTCACAAAAAAATAACAACAGGGGACTTCCCCCTGTAGGTTAAAAAAATAACCGCATTGACTGGGGAAAGCGATGCGGAGAGAAGGGAGGTAAAGGTACATGGGCAATGGCACCATGACCGTGCGGAACTTCACGCCGCACGACATCACCGTCATCCTGGAGGATGGCACGACCCAGGTGTTCCCCAGCGTTGGGGTCATCCGGGCTCGCTCCACCTCCGAGCCGGTCGGCATGGTGGGTGACATTCCCGTCTTCCGCACCACCTACGGGGCCCCTGAAGGGCTTCCGGAGGAGGAAGAAGGGGCTGTCCTCATCGTGTCGTCCCTGGCGGCCCAGGCGATCAAGGCTGCCGACCCCGCCCGTCACGACTACTATGTGGTCAGTGACACCGTGCGGGACGAGGCAGGCCGGATTGTCGGCTGCCGCGGCTTCGCGGTGATGTGAAGCCCACCGCAGGAGCGCTCCCCAGAGTTGTTCTTGCGTTGGCCCGCGTGGGAGAAAGGCTGAAAAGCTAATCTTCTGCGCGGTTTTCTTTAGCCCTCTGTTGGGGCAGGATAAAAAAAGAAAGGGGAAAAAAGAAAATGAAAAAGTTCGTATGTTTGGTTATGACGGTCTTGGTGATCATTCTCACCACGGGTGCGGCCACCCCCGCGTATGCGGAAGGACTGCTGGACAAGGCGACTGATGCCGAGTCTGTCGAGGTAGGTGTGACGCTGGATCACAACGGGTTCAGTTGCGACACCCGCCGCAAGATCGACATTGGCACTCCGCCCGCCAGCCCGTATCCCTTCGGTAGCTTAAGCAGTGCTCAGCCAACCGGGGAGGGCATCATCTACAAGGATGGTGCCTGGTGGTGGATCTCATCGTCTGATCGAATTGATGAGACGGCAATCTTCCAAATCTTCAACTGGCGGATTGAGGCCCGCTAAAAAATCAACCGACCCTTCTCACGAGGGGCCGGTTCTTTTTTGTCCAAATGCGTTTTCCCCTTTTAAAGGGGATCA
>CAZROZ010000238.1:0-3200 GCA_964601745.1 uncultured Lachnospiraceae bacterium
AAATGTCAGGGGACGCCGGTCTCGAGATCCTGGTCTTTTTGCGTGTTCAGGAAATGATGGTACATCCAGGAACGGATTGCTTTCCCTAAGTAAACCCCCGTGCCCCACATTTGGGACACCACTATAAATAAAAGATACTATTTAAAGCACAATAGAATTTGGCATGACAAATATTGCAGAGATGCCTTTCGGTCAAGAGATTTCACATGCCTTCTCTGCCAATCGAATCGCGTCTTCTCTTGTTTTCGCGACAGCGAAGAAGCCAGCAGCGTGACAAAACACAGCGGAGGAAATGCCGGATGTCTCGATCAGCGCCTCTCCGGAGAGCCCACGCCACTCCTTTGGGAAAGGTTTCCTCTGAGCCATAGGCTCCGCGAGACTAGGCGGCAGTGCGCGGATGTTCCAATTTCCATCCAGGGCGGGGAAAATGCCGTAGAGAAGTCCCGCCGCCTTGGGCGCGTCAGAGGAGAGCACAATCTCGGTCCATCCCCCGATGAATCTAGGCAGCAGGAGGATCTTTCCATCGGAGTGGGCAATGGCAGCCTCAATGATTTCCACGCCGTGGACATAGGAAACCGCGTTTTGCACCGCGCGGATGAGGACGGCATCGGCCAATGCGCAGGAGGCAAGGAAGGCGGAATCCGGCTCCTGTTCCTCCTCCCAGGTGGGGTTATAAAGAGAGAGAGCAGTCGAGATGGACATGCACGATTCCGACCCTTTTATCTGTCCATTGTCGTGGGCATCGATTCCCTCTATCAGAATTTGATCCACCCGATCCGCGATTTTTCGCAGTGTTTTTTTGCCGTCAGTGTGATACAGGACTTCCTTCCGGGTCGGATCTTTCTGGTAGGACCCTTTTTGGGCAAAGTCAGCTTTTTTCTGATTGGAGTCAGATGTCTCTTCTAGGATTGCCGGATCATCCGTCTTCTCTAAGAATGCTGGATCACCTGCCCCTTCTAGGATTTCCGGATTGTCTGCCTCTCCTAGGATTGCGGGAATGAGTCTGTCCGCGTACTGACGCCAGATCAGACCGGCGGAGGAATATTTGATGCCGCTCTCCCGTTTCTGGTCAAAGCCTGCCTGATGGTGGTCAAATCTGTAATGTGCTGGATCATAGGTGCCGCCCACGTCGTAGACGAACGCGTTTTTTACATGATTTAATATGGAAGAATCCCGGGTGCGGCACAGGATCATATCTCCGGGAATCAGGTAGGAAAGCATGACCGTGGCAAATACCTCGTCGGCATGGTGCGGCGCAGGATGCGTGAAGGCTTGTATTTTCTGGACAGAATCATTTTTTGCGATTTTAATCCTTTTCATAGAACTATTCCTCCAAAATATATTATAGATCTCTATATCAACTCTAGTATCATATCACATCATTTCCCCAGATGACAAGAAAAAACAAGAAAATAATGAGAAAAATAAAAAAATTTATAAAATTATCTGTTTCAAATCTATATTCAAAAATAGATTGAAATTATACATTTTAATGATATACTTTACGTCGGTGATGAATAAGAGCGGGATAAAAAATGGTGACAGTTCTCAGATAAAATTGGGATAGTCACTTTGCGTCATATGCGATAGAGGTGAGAAACACATAGAAAGAGTATTGCGGTGGTTTTTATGGATGAATTGGATGAATTAGAGAAAAATCTAGCGGTGCGCTATGTGAAACTGTACTTCACTGTACGATTTCTGGATGCGGCTGCGCTGCCGAGGGACAAGACGTCTGCCCTGCGCGGCGGGATGGGGGAGATGCTGCTGCGGTCTAATTGTGTGCGCGATCGGAATTGCGAGAACTGTGATTTTGCCGGGGAATGCCTGGTTCGCAGGATGATGTATTCAAAATTTGAGAAGAAACCCGCTTTTGTGACGACGGGGGAGAGCGTCGGATACATCATTGAATGTGAGGATCAGCGGGAATTCGCTGAGCCGGGCGATACCATGGAATTTCAGCTCCTTCTCTTTGGGAAATCGATTGTATATTTCAGTCAGTTTCTGATCGCCTTCTCTTCGCTGGGCATGCAGGGACTCGGAAAGGAGAAGGCGAGATTTCAGATTTGCGCGGTGAAAAATTCGGATCGCATCCCGATTCTATCGGACGGTGACATCCTCATGCGACATTATACGATAAAATGCCTTGAGGATTATGTGGACGAGAGACTGCAGAATCTGGAGGAGAAGCTGCGGGAGTGCGGGGCGCTTCGTCTGCAGTTTGTGTCTCCCCTGTCTGTGAAATTTCGAGGAGAGATGTTGCGTGAATTTTCTGCAGAGGCGATTGTGACCGGGATCAAGCGGCGACTCTATATGCTGGGATGCTATGAAAATCTGGACGTGGAATCATTTTATCAAAAGGAGTATCAGGTGCCGGAGATTGTAGAACAGGATCATGTTCCGGTGACGGTGAAGAGAGTCTCCTATCGGCACAACGATAAGATTTTTCTTCACGGGCTCAAGGGCTTTGTGATTCTGGAGCAGATCAGCGATGAGGTATTGCACCTGCTGCTCGCCGGGGAGCTGATTCACGTGGGACAAAATACCAGTTTCGGCTTTGGCAGATACCGGGTGATTCCGGTGTAGACTGATTGTAACATGCAGCGTTTTCCCATAACGCATGCTGCTTTTTGGAGAGGATACAAATTATATCGTACAAGGAGGCGTAATATGCGAGTATTAGTCATGGCAGAAGTATCCCAGAAACAGGCGTATATTTTTGCCAGCAACAAACTGAAAGACAACATCAGGAATTCTGCCATCATCGAATATGTGATGAGCAAGGAGTTCTTCCTGGATCAGACGAACGATCCCGCTCTCTTTTCTGTGGAAAACAACTACGTGTATTCTGGCGGCGGTCACGTGGTGCTAGAATTTCCGAGCATGGAGCAGGCAGTGAATTTTACAAAATGTATCACCAGTGCGATCCATGTCTTATATCCGGGAATCGAGGTTTTCGCCACCTCTTTGGTGTATGAAGATGCACTGGGACCGGGAGCGAATCTAAAAAGACTGGTGGAAAAATTAGAGCGCAAAAAAGCCCTTCGACTCGCTGCGTTCCATCAGGGCAGCTTTGGCATTGAAAAGCTGGATTCCAATACGAAAAAACCAATTGAGGTAAGTTCTCTTGACGGGAAGAGTAAAGATCTGACAGGATATTCCGGCGGAAAAAGGACAGTACCAGAAGAATATCAGGAGGT
>CAZROZ010000239.1:0-2735 GCA_964601745.1 uncultured Lachnospiraceae bacterium
ACAGTCATTTTCCTCTTTTGTGCGAATCGCCACGCGCCAGCATCCGGCGGGAAGAGAGGAAAAAGAGCTGCAGTCCCGCAGTAAAATTCCTTCCTTCTCCATTCTTTTTCCATAGTCTATAAGGCCATTCTGAAAGAAAAGGAAATTTGCCTCTCCAAACAAAAAAGAAAGCGCCGCATGCTCCGCCGGTGCCACTCCGTAATGTGAGAAAAGCCAGCGCCGCACCCGCTCCCGCTCTTGGCCCAGCCATTTCATCTGTTGAAGGATTTTGTCCTCCTCCTTTAACGCTGCGATGGCAGCCGCCTCCGCTGGAGTACAGATACACCAGGGAATGCCTGCCTGCCAGAATTTCTGCCGAAAAAGAGGATCCGCGCAACACCCATATCCCACTCTCAGCCCTGTCAGACCATGGGTTTTGGTCAGAGAACGCACCACCAGCACATTGGGAAATTCCTCCAGCCTTTGGAGCAGCGACCGCTCGCGCCCGTTCTCCACGAAATCCAAGAAACACTCGTCCAGTAAAACCCTGCACCCGCTCTCCTTGGCGGCACAAAGCATGCAATCAAGAGTCTCCTGGTTCATGGCGGTACCGGACGGATTATTGGGGTTGCAGATCACCATCCCATCCGCTCCTTTCAAATAGGGAAGGGCCTCCTCCGTAATCTGAAATCCGTCCTCTTTTCGCAGAGGGATCTCTTTTATTCTACAATCATAGAACCCAGCAAATTCAATATATTCTGAAAATGATGGAATGGGAATCGCAATATATTTCCCTCTCAAAACAGCAAAAAATCTCCCGATCAGATCAGACGCACCGCAGCCTGGAATCACCCAATCTGGATCGATGTCCAGTGTTTCTCCCAGTGCAATTCTCAAGCGCTGATACGTCGGATCCGGATAGCGGTCCACATGGGACAAGGCCTCCCTGGCAGCGATCAGTGCCTCTTCAGGAGCGCCAAACGGCGTCACACTGGCGGAAAAATCCAGCAAGGTTCTCCCAGAATGGGCCTGAAGGAACTCCGCATTGCCGCCGTGTCTGTTTCGCCGCGACTTCTCTCCCCAGGGATTTTCTACCCGCACTTCTCTTTCCTCCCGATTTTCAACTCCATAATGGTAATTTCTGTTCCGCTTTTTATCTCAGAAAAAGCAGTCCTTTCCCCAGCAGGCAGAGCAAAAAGGCAAATCCGCTGCTGATAGAAAGGAGCCGCAACGCCCCGTCGATATCCTCCGGACAGATGGGTCTCGTATCATCTCCCAGCCATGGCTTTTCCACCGTTTTCCCGAAGTAAACCGCACTTCCCCCCAGGCGAACGCCCAGCGCTCCCGCACAGGCAGCCTCCGTCTGACCCGCGTTGGGGCTCTTGGTCTTATTTCGATCCCGGAGAAAGCAGCGCCAGGCTCCTTTCCCGTCTAATCCCGCGAAAAAAGAGGCTGCCACAAAGAGCAATCCGGAGAGCCTGGCGGGGAGAAAGCCCGCGCAGTCGTCCAGTTTCGCAGCCGCCCATCCAAAATAGCGATACTTCTCATTCTCATATCCCACCATGCTGTCCATGGTATTGATCGCCTTATACAGCACGCCCAGCGGTGCGCCTCCCAGAGTCAAGTAGAGCAGCGGCGCGATCACCCCGTCATTGGCATTCTCCGCCACCGTCTCCACGCAGGCGCGAATCACGCCGGCAAGGGACAATTCCCCTGTCTCCCTGCCGACAATCTCCCCCACCGTGCGTCTCGCCAGCGGCAAATCAGAGCAGGCATTTTTCACCTTCTTTGCCGCCTTTTTCAGAGAGCCCAGCGCAAGGCACTGCCAGGTGAGGAACGTCTCCAAAAGAAATCCCAGAATCCAGGACAAATGATACGACAATAGTAGAATCATATAACTGCAAGAAAAAGAAAAGACACAAACCAGGAAAACCAGTAAGATTCCTCCAGTCCGTTCCCCCGTAGGAGAGGCGGGAAGAAATTTTCGCAGTCCTTTTTCCAACCATGAGATGACTTTTCCGATTCCCACCACAATGTGAAAAGAGCCCAGTGGATCCCCCAGCAGCACATCCAGGAGAGCTGCCAAAAGGAGCGCAATAAGAGAGGTCCTCATCTAATCCTCCTCCCAGACCAAATCTTTCAAAACCACCGGATTCTGCGTATTCCACACCTCAGCCACGGCATTGACCCGTTGCCCAAAGGCAGTCTTTGTCTGAAAATAGGGAATCCTCGGCTCACCCAGGCAGGCACACAGAGCCTGAATCGTCCCGCTGTGCACAAAGAAGACCAGCGGTATCCCCGCACTCGCGGAAAGAATCACGGAGGTAAAGGCTCTCGTCACCCGATCACAAAAAGAAGTGATGGACTCCCCGTCAGGGCATTGTCCCAGGCAGCCGCCGTCCACCCATTCCCGGAACGCCGCATCCCCCTCCATCTCTTTTGCACTGCGCCCTTCAAACGCGCCAAAATCCATCTCCCTCAAATCTGGCACTTCCACTTGCGGGACCCCCGGGTAATAGATCGCCGCTGTCTCCCTGGTGCGCTGCTTGGGAGTGACATAGACAAAAGCCGGTGCCGGACTAAATTGCATCTGCCGAGCTCTCTTTCGGAGTTCTTCTCTCCCATCGGTGGAGAGCGGCGGGTCCAGGCGTCCGATGTATCTTCGCTCTGCGTTTCCCTCCGCCTGGCCGTGCCGAATCAAAACGACAGGAACCTTTTTGAGCAGGACACGAGGGGAGTCCGCACACTCCACAGAG
>CAZROZ010000239.1:2745-3190 GCA_964601745.1 uncultured Lachnospiraceae bacterium
TCCGCATTCTCTCCCATTGGAAGCACCCCCTTGATCGCGCAGGGGATTCCGCAGGTCAAGCGGACCACAATCTGAGCGCGTTCCGCCAGAAGACAGCAGATCCGCCCCACTTCTTCCCGGTATTCCCGTTCTCTTCGCTCCGCAGGAAGGATCCCGCTGCCCAGTTCCCGGCATGCCACCACTTCTCTGCTATATAAAAAGGAAAGACATTCCTCTTTTCTTTCCTGAAAATGCGCGGATCTGATCCAGTCCTCCAGTCCGACCAGAACCGGAGGCGGATTATCCCGAGGGAGGTAGAAATCCTTCCCCTCCGCGATCTGTTCCCTCGTATAACCCAATGAAGTGATATATTGCCGCTTTCCAGAAGAGAGGGGACCAATCACCAATATCATAAATGTTTCCTTTCTATATTTATGCAAAATCTATGCAAAAGCCGCGGTACCTC
>CAZROZ010000240.1:0-3158 GCA_964601745.1 uncultured Lachnospiraceae bacterium
GGTTTAGCGTCGCTAATGTCCATGCGGATTGGCCTGCGAGCAGTCCATCCACATGGACATTGCGAGTGGGCTTTTTGAGTAAACTGACTTAAAAATGCAGGAAAGGAGCCGTAACCGCACTCCTTTCACCGCTTCCCTTTCTACCACAGATTGCCATCCTCGTCAAACGGCAATTCCTCCGGTTCCGATTCGATGGCGAGATGGGGATGACACTTCGCCTCCTCATAATAGGATTCAGAGAGCATAATGTGTTCCAGATGCAGGCTGTTGGGAATCCGCACCACCCTGGGATTCTCCTTGTCGATCTCATTACAGCTCTTGATACATACTTGCATCGCTTCTTTATCACTCTCCATGACGAGAGGAACCCGCACGCCGCCCAGAACAGTGGCGGTAATCGCGTTCAAATACATCGACTCCAAATCCAATTGTCGGGCTACCCGCTCCGTCGTGGCACTGGAAAATCCCACTCCCATGCCATTTCCGTGGGTTTCCGGGCTCAAATCCAGGACCACCACCCGCTGTGCCTGGATGCCGCCGGTCGCGTATGGGGTACAAAATGTCCCGGTGATATTGGGGTCCATGCCGTCCCCGCTGAAATTCTTCCCGATCTGATCGACGACGAGCACATCACAGGAATCCACCCAGATTTTAGGCATATAGGAAAAGGCTTCCTGCAGGAGCGGGGGTTCTTTCTCCTCGATCTCCTCCGCCGCCACTGCCACGATTTTGCATGTCTCATCATAGGCATTTTCCAGAGTTGGAACGGCGAATAGGACCGGCGCGTGCTCTAGAATTGCCTTTCCGAACAGCGGCACATTCTTCGCCATATTTTTAAAACCTGCCTCATGACAGACCATGGCGCCGTACTGTTTTCCCAGTCCGATGGCCATCATCTTCATCATGCCGCTCTCATACGGTCCGCGAAAAGCGGTATGGGGTTTTACGCGGCATCCAAGGATGATCCCGTCCGCCTCCGCCGCGTTCTTGTCAATGAAGACATCGATGCCCTCCGCGTTTTTCCCGATTTTCTTCACTTCCATGGAGGAGAGAATGGGACATCCCACATAGTCCTCCGTAATGCCATAATTTTCCAGGATTTTTCTCTGTCCCTCCGCTGTAGCGCCGCCGTGACTGCCCATAGCCGGGACAATAAAAGGAAATGCGCCTCTTGATTTCACAAAGTCGGCGATGGTTTTGGTGGTAAGTGCCGCATTGGCCACACCCCGGGAGCCCGCTGTGATGGCGATGCGCATGCCTGGACGGATCCGGGAAGCGAATTTCTCCTCCGACAGAAGGGAGAAAATCAGATCTGGTATCTCTGCCGGGTCGATCTTCGGACGGGGAAAGTCCTGCCGCACCCGAAACATTCTCGGCACTTTAGTATCTCTCACGACTTCTGCCACAAGTGATCTTTTTCTCATCTCAAATTCCCCTCTCTTTCCACGCGGACGACAAGTCGTCTTGCCTGCCTCTGTTTGTCCCCTCTTTGTCCTCTCTTTTCCCTCACGAATTCCCTTTTCCCTCGTTTCCAGAACACGCCACCGTGATGGTGATCGGATCTTCTTCCGCATCGATGGTGCAAATGCTGTAACAAACAGGAACTCCTGCCTCATCAAGCCCGGTACAGGAAAGGCGCAGCACCAGACAGTCCTCAAGCAGTCCCAGCTCCCGGGCGACCCGTTCAGAAGCAAAGTCAGCAGACACTGTGCATGAGAATGAGGCAACCTGGATGCCTGCATTCTCTAGATGTTCGGTCAGAAGTCCTTCCTGCAGTTTCAAAGACTCCAGACTTTTTTTCGGTACAAAACTTTCGACATAAATGACAGGTTTCTCCTCTACGCTGATCACCTGCCGAAGGGATAACAGTGGCTCACTCTGGGACAGATGCAATGCAATTCTTGCCTTCTCTGTCTTTTTTCCACTGGTTTTTGTCTTTACCCGAAGCGTGTGCACGCAGACAGATTCTCTGGGCACAGGAAGCAAAACGTGGATTGTCTCTCTCTGATTTTGAGGTGATTCAAGGGTAGACTCCTGGCCAGGAGCAGGCTCGGATCTCTCCCACACCAGGGCATCCTCTGCGATGACGGACTTCTCTTCCGTCTCCTCCCCCGTGAAAAAAGAGCCTCCCGCCTGTGGCAGCTGGTCCTTCCCCTGTTGTTCTTCTGTTTTTAGCTGCTCTTCATTTGGCTGTTCTTTCGTTTTCGGCGGAGTTCCGGTTTTTCGCTGTTCCTTAATTGAAGGCTGATTTCCTGTTTTTTGCTGTCTTGTCGTTTTTTTCCGTCCCTTCGATTTTGACTGATTTTGATTCATAATCTGTTTTTGGTTTTCGGGTTGATTTTGGTTTTCAAGCCGATTTTGGTTTTCAGGCTGATTCTGACTTTCCGTCTGATTTTTTACCGCCTTTGAGGAATCCTGCTTTCCTTCCAATTGCCGCGCCGCGTTCTCCGCAACCACCGTCCCCACCCCCTTTTTCCGGGTCAGATAACCGGATCTGCTCAAGTCGAGGATTGCCTGGCGCACCGTAGAACGGCTGAGTCCCAGCTGCTCTTGAAATTCCCGCTCCGTCGGAATTTTCTCCCCAGACCGCACTTCCCCTCTTTGGATCGCAGAAAGCAATTGTTCCCGCAATTGAAGGTACATCGGTGCCCCTCCTGATTTTTCGATTTTCCAATTCTCCATTTTCACAGAAATCTTCCCTCCTTATTCTGTAATTCTTTGAAATTTCTTCACAATTAAATCGTGCTTTTTTTATATTTTAGACACAACATGTTCACCGATTCCTGATACCCTGTAAACGTCATCAGGAAGCAAGCCCCTGATGATCACCCTTAATCTCTTCAAACCGTTGGTTTGGAGAACCCCTCCCTTATTTGTTTTTGTAAAAAGGCAGTCGAGAGACTGCCTTTTTACATGGTATTGAGTCTTTGACTCATATTAGTCTACATACTGAATTGCAATCAGTATCATTTGAATCCTAAAACAAACATCTCCTATTCTTCCCTGTGCTTTATACACATACACCTCTGCAGATACCTTTATTTTGCGAAACAAAAAAGGGAATCCTTCTTCCAAGCATCCGTTTTCTTGTCGCTGTTGCCACAGCAAACTCCCATGCCCCACATGTGGGACATCACCATAAATCAAAGCCCACGGAT
>CAZROZ010000241.1:0-2613 GCA_964601745.1 uncultured Lachnospiraceae bacterium
CTCTGGGACAAAGACAATGCGCTGCGTCTTTCCAAAGCAAAAAAATAAATAGCGCTATTTCCGAATCGAAATAAACTCTCATGTCCCACAGGCGGACCGCTGCAATGAAGAAAAGCTCACTCCCCCACTTGTGGACACAACCATGATAAAAGCTCACTCCCCCACCTGTGGGGCACCACCATGAATGAAAGTGCGCGGGACAAAACGCATTCCGTCGTTCCTTGAACTGCCCCGCGCATTTTGATTCCACCAAAAACCAAAAAGAAAGGATATTTATTGAGATGAAATATTTCCTTGACAGTGCCAAATTAGATGAGATCCAATACGCCTACGAGACCTTTGGAATTGACGGTGTGACCACCAACCCCAAACATATCATGCTCAGCGGCAAGCCGTTCTTAAAAGCGGTGAACGATATCGCCGAATGGATCCAGGCGAACAATCTTTCCGGCATGGAGCGCTTCCCGGTATCGGTAGAAATCAACCCGCATCTTGACGACAGCGGCCAAATGATAGAAGAGGCAAAAAAGATCGCCGCGATCAGTGAAAATTTTGTCATCAAAATCCCTGCCACCGAAGCCGGCATCGCCGCCGCCCGCAAATTGGAGCAGCAGGGAATCCGCACAAATGTAACTCTGATATTTTCTCCGGCTCAAGCCATCCTGCCCGCCAAGAACGGTTCCAAATATGTGTCTCCATTTCTCGGCTGGAAAGAGGCAAACGGCGAAGACTGCCGCGCTTACATCAAAGCCATCGTCGACATTTACCAAACATACGGCTGGTATCATAAAACCGAAATCATCTGTGCCGCGATCCGCACACCCAAGCAGATCGTAGACTGTGCCCTGGCAGGAGCGGATATCGTCACAGCGGGGCTGGATGTCTATAAAGACAGTCAGAAGCACGCCTATACCACCCAGGGAATCGCCACTTTCTGCGATGCATGGGACCACACCGCCAAGTAACCGTAAAAGGAGGATTCAGAATGAAAATTGGATTTATCGGACTGGGCATCATGGGCGAACCGATGTGCCTGAATATTCTGAAAAAGCACGATGACAGCGTCTATGTATTTGACTGTGTCGCCGAAAAGATCAGGGCACTGGCAGAAGCCGGCGGCATCGCCTGTGAGAGCGCACTGGACCTGGCGGGGCATTCGGATCTCATCATTACGATGGTTCCGAAATCTGAGCATTCCCGCAGTGTGTACAATGAGATTCTCCCTGCGATGGGACCTGGGAAAATATGCATCGATATGAGCACCATCGATCCGTCCGTCTCGGTGGAAATCGCTGATATGGTCCAGGAAACCGGCGCCGCGTTTCTGGACGCTCCCGTTGTCAAAAGCAGACCAGCAGCGGAAGCCGGCACCCTCGGCATTTACGTGGGCGGCGATGAGACTGTCTATCAGACGGTGCGTCCCATCCTTCTATACATGGGCGAAAATGTCCTGCGCCTGGGGGAGAACGGCAAGGGACTCGTGATGAAGATCTGTCACAACGCACTGGTCTCCCAGATTCAAAATGGTGTCAACGAGACGCTGACTCTGGCAGCCGCAAACGGCATCGACGTGATGACCTTTGCTGATGCAGTTCGCTGCGGGGGAGGGCAGAATTTCTACCTGGATTCGAAGAAGGATCCTCTCTCCCGGGAGGACTATACCACTGCTTTTTCCATCGAAAATATGTGCAAAGACGTGAATATCTGCATGTCCCTAGCCCAACAGTGCGGCGTTTCCATGCCGGGGGAAGCGAATGTCCAAAAGGTTTACCACGCCGCTATGGACGCTGGCCTTGGCAAAGAGGATTTCTGCGCCACCATCAAAATCGTGAGGGAGGGCTGACATGAGAAAGCTGAACATTCTCTACCTGCCCATCGGCGTGGGAACCTTCCATCAGGAGAGCGCCCGCTCCGCCTTTGAGAGATCTGCCGCTCTGCTGCAGAGTCTCTCCGAGACCGTCATCCTGCCGGAAGGACCGCTGTTGTCGCTGGATGCGCTGCAGACGTTTATGGCAGGGCAAAGTCCGGATCTAATCGTTCTACAAAATACGACTTTCGCCAACGGCGCTTATGCGGCCAGTATCGTCTCGAAATTTGACTGCCCGCTGCTGCTCTGGACGCTGCGGGAACCAGTCATCGACGGCGGACGCCTCAGGCTCAATTCTCTCACAGGCGCCTATTCCGCCGCAAACGCCATCCATGCTCTTCGCCCTCACGCGCTGGCGCCTTTTGTCTTTGTATTCGGCAGCCCCGAAGAGGAGCCCGTCGCTGCAAAAATCGCCGCGATGGTGCGTGCTGTGAAAGTGAAGGTCTCCCTTCGCGAACTGCGCATCGCGGCCATCGGACAGACACCCCAGGGATTCGGCTTCGGCCGCGCTCTTGATACAGATTTGCAGCGGATCTTCGGGGTGGAACTGGAGAGCATCGAGGTGCGGGAACTCATCGAGAAGGCCAGAAACTATTCGGAGGAGCAGATTGCCCCCTATCTGCAGGACGCGGAAAATCGCATGAGCGGGCTGGAGCAGACACCGGAACAAAATCGGCAGGATTTCGCGCGGCTCTACAAGGCATACTCCGATTATGTGGAAGAGCACAAAATCGGTGCTCTTGCCA
>CAZROZ010000241.1:2623-3156 GCA_964601745.1 uncultured Lachnospiraceae bacterium
CGCTGCTGGCCGGACTTCTTTACGGATTTTGGCACGCCGGTTTGTGCCGTGCTGGGCATTCTCAATGATCTGGGCATTCCTTCCGCCTGTGAATGCGATGTATATGGTGCTCTCTCCATGTATATCGGAGCAGAATTGACAGATCTTCCCGTCTTTTTCGGGGATCCGGTTTCCTTCGATGAAAACGAAAACACCCTCACTTTCTGGCACTGTGGCACTGCCGCTTGTTCGCTGGCTAATCCCGCGACTGGCGCCGAGGTCGGAGTCCACTGCAATCGAAAAATCGGGCCGACCCTTCGCTTTGGCTGCAAGGCGGCAAAAGATGTCACAATCTTCCGGGTTGGGAGGGACGCACTGGGATATTTCCGCTTTTTCATCACAATGGGGGAAGCACTCGACAAGCCTTTGCAATTTGACGGCACGTCTGTCGTCGTCCGTCTGGAGAGCCAGGTGCGGGACGTGGTGGAGTACAGTGTGCGAGGTGGCTGGGAGCCGCACTTTGTCGTTATCTATGGGGATGTGACAGAAGAACT
>CAZROZ010000242.1:0-3151 GCA_964601745.1 uncultured Lachnospiraceae bacterium
CTTTTCCCCGCTCCATTCTGTCCACGGAAACCACCAGCCCCACCGGGTTCACCTGGCCTTGCGCCTTCAGAATAGGCATCGTCTCCTGGATGGAGGTGCCTGCTGTGGTCACATCCTCGATGATGAGGACCCGGTCTCCGTCCTTGAGGGGGGTACCCAGCAAGATACCCTTTTCCCCGTGATCTTTCGCCTCTTTACGGTTTGAGCAGTAGCCGACTTCCTTCCCATAAGATTCCGAGAAAGCCATTGCCGTCGCAACAGACAGGGGGATTCCCTTATAAGCCGGTCCGAACAGCACATCAAAGTCCAAGGAGAATGCCCTCTCAATGGCCTTGGCGTAAAATTGTCCCAGCCTGCGCAGCTGGCTTCCGGTCCGATAAAACCCGGTATTCACAAAAAAGGGAGTCCTGCGCCCGCTCTTGGTGACAAAATCGCCGAATGTGAGCACCCCGCAGTCCACCATAAACTCAATAAATTCTTTTTTGTATTGCTCCAATTGTCCTCTTTTCCTCCTTTAGATTTAGAATTTAGAAGATGAATAATGCCGTTACAGTAAAAAGCGGGGCACATTGAAAATCAAAATGGCCTTCCCTACGCTGTCAACAATGATGTCAACAATGATGTTGACAATGACGTTGACAATGCTATTGACGATAAAAAGGAATTTTCCTTCCCCAGTCCTTTAGCATGTTACCGCGCCGATCAATTCTGTGACATCGTCTATTTTTTGCTCCTGGAGGAATGTCTCTAGTCCCTGGATGATCTTCACCGATGCGAGAGGATCCGCAAAATGCGCCGTCCCCACCGCCACTGAGGAAGCGCCTGCCAGGAGAAATTCCACCGCATCCTCCCACGTCATGATGCCTCCCATGCCGATGACGGGCACAGACACCGCGTGTGCCGCCTCATAAACCATGCGCACCGCCACCGGTTTGATGGCGGGACCGGAGAGTCCTCCCGTCCGGTTGGCCAGGGAAAACGTCCTGCGGTGAATGTCGATTTTCATCCCCATCAGCGTGTTGATCAGAGAAATCGCGTCCGCTCCGCCTGCCTCGGCTGCCTTTGCCATCACCGCAATATCCGTCACGTTAGGGCTGAGCTTCATGATCACCGGCTGTTTGGCGACTTTTTTTACCTGGGAGGTCACCTCCTCCACCGCTTTTGGATCCTGGCCGAAGGCGATCCCTCCTTCCTTCACATTTGGACAGGAAATATTGATTTCCAGCATGTCCACTGGTTCCTCGGAGAGTCTCTCCACCACCTCACAGTAATCCCTGATGCTTCTGCCACAGACATTTACAATGATTCTTGTATCGTACTTCTGCAGAAATGGGAGATCCCGCTCTATCAATACCTCCACGCCGGGATTTTGCAGGCCGATGGCATTTAGCATACCGCTGGGAGTCTCCGCGATTCGGGGTGTGGGGTTGCCGGGCCAGGGCACATTCGCCACTCCCTTGGTGACCACCGCGCCCAGTTTCTGAAGCGGCACCAATTCGCTGTATTCCATCCCAGACCCGAACGTGCCGGAAGCCGTCATCACCGGATTTTTCAGCGTGACACCGGCTATTGTAACAGCCAGGCTGCTCAAAATTCCACCTCCTCTGCCCAAAAAACAGGACCGTCTTTGCAGATCCGTCGATTTTTCACATTGGTATGCGCATCGATTTCCTTCGTCTTACATACGCAGGATAGACATGCGCCGATTCCGCAGGCCATCCGCTCCTCCAGGGAGATCTGCGCCGGCAAACCTTCCTTGGCGGCATACTCCTTTACCGCCCGCAGCATGGGAAGAGGACCGCAGGCATAGAGGACATCAGCGTGAATGTCATTTTCTCTCACCGCGTCCAGCACCGTTCCAAAAGTCCCCCGACTGCCGTCTTCCGTAGCCAGCATCACCCTGGCATAGGGTGCAAAATCATCCGCCAAAAAGCACGTGCCATCCCGATACCCCAGCACCGCCATACTCTCTTGAGGCAGTGCCTTGGCCAAAGCCAGCATAGGCGGAATCCCAATGCCTCCTCCCAGCAGCAATGCTTTCCCAGGTACTGGCGAAAATCCGTTTCCCAGGGGGCCCAGCAGAGAGATGTCTTCCCCCTCCCGGTACGTAGAAAATTCTCTGGTTCCCGCCCCTACAACCCGGAAGACAAGCCGCAGCCGGCCGCCCGGTGCGTCAATCTCACAGAGACTGATAGGCCTTGGCAAGAGTCTGCTCTGATCGCGGCAGTACAGATTCACAAATTGCCCCGGCTTTGCCTCCTTTGCGATGCGAGGAGAAAGAATCCACAGATCATAACAGTCTTTGGCGATCTCATTGATTGATAAAATGTAGGCATTTGTTTTTTCCATTTTCGCATTCTCCCCGTTCTGAGCTATTCTCTCAATAGGAGTGGGTTCAGAGCCTAAATATTCTCTCAATATAAGAGTGGGTTCCAAACCTGAATACTCTCTCAATTAGGAGTGGGTTCCGAGCCTGAACTGTTGTCAGATTTTTCTCATTTTCCCGCCAGTGCGGATAAAATATCCTCCCGCATGGCGATGACCGCGGCCCGGGATGCGTCCGCGTAATGCTTTTCCCCGTATGCGGCGTAATCCGGCTGCTGCCAAGCCGCGATAATGCCCCGGGAAGAATTCACAATGGCGCCCAGTCCATCCGGATGGAAAAAGTGCACCAGGTCTCTTCCCCTTCCCCCCTGGGCACCGTAACCGGGAACCAAAATATAGGAATGCGGCATGATTTCCCGCAGGCGTTTTCCCTGTTCTGGGTATGTGGCACCCACCACAGCGCCGATCTCACTGTAGGAAGTCCCCATGCACGTACTGCCCCACTCGACCACCTTCTCCGCCACCCATTCATACAAAGGTCTCCCGTCGATGAGTCGGTCCTGAAATTCACCGCTGGATGGATTTGAAGTCTTAGTGAGAATAAACAAGCCTTTCTTTTCTTCTTTGCAGACGGAGAGAAACGGCTCGACGGTGTCTGACCCCATGT
Source organism: uncultured Lachnospiraceae bacterium (assembly GCA_964601745.1). Classification (GTDB taxonomy): domain Bacteria; phylum Bacillota; class Clostridia; order Lachnospirales; family Lachnospiraceae; genus CAZROZ01. The sequence continues at coordinate 2,993 of CAZROZ010000242.1, forward strand.
AAGGCGCGATGGTGGCAAAATCCTCCCCGAACGCAGGCAGCCTCTTCTCGCCCACCGTCACCCTCCCCAGGTGACCCGCGGCATAGGCAGCGGAGGTGGAACCGATATCCCCCCGTATGATATCCCCGATCACCACCAGTCCCTATTCCTTGCAGTAAA
>CAZROZ010000243.1:0-3129 GCA_964601745.1 uncultured Lachnospiraceae bacterium
TGGAATAAGAAATCATATGTTTTGCTCACTTTCTTTACTTATAATACCGCACAACGATAAAAAGTAAAGATATTAACAGGAAAAATGCAAAAAAAGTAAAGCACTAAAGCAATCCTGCATCGAGGTCACCCACGAAGCCTCGAAGCGGGGAACTCTAACAGGATACCTTCGTCGTGATCTCCGATAATCGCGTAGGTTTCCAACGCCAGGGGCAGGGCATGAGCGCTTACTTCCGCGAACTTGACCACTAATCACTACCCACTACAATGTTCCTGATTCTCTTCGCCAGCATCGTATTTCGCTTCGTGACCTGTTTATTTCTCACACAATATTCCACCGCCTGCCTGGTCCCCACCAGCACCAGAATCTTTCTCGCCCTGGTGATGCCAGTATAGAGCAAGTTGCGCCAGAGCATAATGCTGTGATTCATCATCACTGGGATTATCACGATAGGATACTCGGACCCCTGGGCTTTGTGGATGGTGGTGGCGTAGGCCAGCGTCAGCTCCTCCAGTTCCATGCCCTCGTAGGACACGAATCTCCCCTCAAAATTCACCGTCAGCCGCCGTTCTTCAAAATCCGTCGCCTCCACAATACCGATATCCCCGTTGAATACTTCCTTCTCATAATCGTTGCGGATCTGCATCACTTTATCGCCGACACAGAAAGTCTGTCCGCCTCGGTTGATGCCCTGTGTCACCGGATTCAATGCCTGCTGCAACAGTTCATTCAGGCGGACCGTGCCCACCTCACCCCGCTGCATGGGAGAAAGCACCTGAATCTCCTGCCAGGGCACCTTATAATAAGCAGGTAGCTTTTTTCGCACCAGTTCCACGATCGTTTCCGCTGCCGCTTCCGGCGTCTTTCGCTCCATGAAGAAAAAGTCCGTGGTCATACCGTTGGAGAGATCCGGCATCTCTCCCCGATTGATCCGGTGGGCATTCTGCACAATCCGGCTTGCCTGCGCCTGGCGGAAAATGTGGGTGAGCCGCACCACGGGGAAACACCCGCAGTCAATCAAGTCCCGCAGCACGTTTCCGGGCCCCACACTGGGCAATTGGTCCACATCGCCCACCAGGATCAGCCGCATGGAGGGCGGCATGGCTTTCAGCAAGTGGTAAAAGAGAATCAGGTCAATCATGGAAGCCTCATCTACCAACAGCACATCCCCCTCCAGAGGATTGTCATTATTTCGATTAAAGACATCCGGCGGCGCTGCCTCCAGCAGGCGGTGAATCGTCCTGGCCTGCATGCCGGAGACCTCCGACAACCGCTTTGCCGCTCGGCCGGTGGGAGCCGCCAGCAGTATCTTCGCATGCGCCTGGGAGAAAATCGACAAAATGCCCTTGGTCACAGTGGTTTTCCCCGTCCCCGGACCGCCGGTGAGAATCAGGATCTTATTGGCCGCAGCCATACAGATGGCCGACATTTGATCCTGATCATAGGTGATCTCCGACTCCCTGGCGATTCGCTCCTGCAGACCGGAGAGCGGAATAGAAAAGGTGCTCTTCTCCCGGGCAATGGCTGCCAATCTCCGGGCGGTTCCCTGCTCGGCAATGAAAAAGGGAGCCAGGTAAAGGATTTTCCCTTCCGGAGATTCCTCTGTCACCAAATCCCTGGCCTTGATCATTTCATCCAGTGTCATCTGAAGCAGCGGTTCCTCCACCTCCAGCAGCGCTTCCCCGGTTTTGATCAGCTGGTCCCGCAGAGCATAACAGTGTCCTTCCGTAGCCAGCTGACTGAGGGAGTAGAATAGACCGCTGCGCAGCCTGACATAGAGGTCCTTTTCAAAGCCCATCTTCATGGCGATCAGGTCGGCGGTGCGAAATCCAATTCCCTTCACCTCCTCAGCCAGGCGGTATGGATTTTCCTGTACCACTTTGACGCTATCCGCACCATAGGTTTTAAAAATTCTCGTGGCGAGGCCGGTTGACACATCGTGGCTCTGTAAGAAAAGCATAATGTCCTTGATCTCTTTTTGTTCCTCCCAGCCTGCCTGCACCCGGGCGGCAACGTTTTTTCCGATGCCCTCAATCTCATAGAGCCGCTCCGGTTCCTCGTCCAGGATCCGCAGAGTGTCTTTGCCAAAAGCCGACACGATTTTATGGGCATATTTAGGTCCGATGCCTTTGATCAGTCCGCTTCCCAGATACTGCTCGATGCCATAGACGGTGGCAGGCAGTTCTTCTTCGTAGGAGGAGGCGACAAATTGGCGTCCATACTTGCGATCCACCTTCCACTCTCCGGAGAGAATCAACACAGAGCCGATGTGAACATTCGGTATAGTACCGACCACCGCCACCTGTTGCCTGTATCCCTTCGCCTTGCATTTGATCACACTGTATCCGTTTTCCTCACTGTGAAATGTGATCCGCTGTACGATCCCGCGCAGTTGTTCCATGCCAATTGTCCTTTCCTGTCGCTATTTGATTATCCTCTTCACTTCAGAAAAAGCAAATATCGCTTCCTATATTATCTATAAATTTGATTTTATAAGTAGCTAATCAAAGTTATGGTTTTAATTCAAACTACTATTTATTTATTTTTGAGTTATTGCAAAATATACGTGAAGGAGATGCTTCTCATCTAACCTTCGCTTAAGCCTTAAGATAACGCGTGGCTCTTGAGGCGCCAATCCTTTTCACAGAACCGTCCCTGACCATTGCGCCCAACACTGCCTCCACTGTCGTGGGACTGACGTCCGGAAGTATCCTGCAAATCTCCGCCTTGGAAAGTGGTGTCACACTGTTCAGTACCGTGGCCTCAATGCGGGACGTTTTTGTGATCTTTTTTCCGTTGACCACCGCAAATCGTTTGTCCAATTCTTTGTAGCACATGGACAGCATGGAAAGAAAGTTCAGCATAAACGGGAAATAGCTATTTTGGTTGATGTACCATCCGGAGGAGGACTGCTTTAAAGATTCATAATAATAGCCTTTGTGGTTGTTGATTTGCTCCTCGAAGGAGACATATTTTCCCGCGTCATACCCATTCTTGTAGAGGAGCAAGAGCGAAAGCAAACGCGACAATCTGCTGTTGCCGTCCCGGAAGGGGTGAATGCAGAGGAAATCCAAAATGACGCAGGGGATCAGCAAAAGAGGATTGATATTCGCGTCGTCCCGCGCCGCA
>CAZROZ010000244.1:0-3120 GCA_964601745.1 uncultured Lachnospiraceae bacterium
ATGGCAACTCTCTGCTGCATTCCCCCGGAAAGCGCAGAAGGCATTGCTCTGGCAAAATCTGTCAAGCCTGTGATTTCGATCAAATGCTGAATCTTTGTCTCATCGGTATTTCGCCGGTCCATACCAAAAGCAATATTCTTCCATACATTTAACCAGGGCATCAGTCTCGGTTCCTGAAAGACTACTGCTGTTTTGCAGTTTTTTGGACGCACAATCTCCCCTGTAAAATCCGAATCAAGGCCGGCTAAAAGCCGCAGCAGCGTAGTCTTGCCGCATCCACTTTTGCCGAGAATAATGGTAACTGCGTGAGCGGGAATTACCAGTGTCAGGTTTGCGAATACCTCCAGAATCCCGTCTTCTTTGGGAAATTGTTTCCCCACACCTTTACAGATAAGATCTTCCATACAAATTCCGGTTTGTCCGTACATTCTCTAACGCTTTAATGGTTTGTCCGTATATTTCCTTTATTTTGGTCCATCTGATTCTTCTGCCGCTGAAATACCTGTCTCTTCATTCACGCCGTGCGGCAGATTAATTACTAGCCTTCGACATCGCTATGTCATAAGATACTCTATCCGCTCCCATTGTCTCGCACCCTCTGCCCATCGGCATTCACCAATTTCTCCTGCTTCCCTCCGTTTTGATCCCTCCGATACACACTTTGCGAATCAATAGAGAAAAACCCTTATCACACAGACAGCCAATCGACCCAATGAGAAAAATTCCAATCAGCACTTTGTCCGATCGGGACATCTGCTGGGCGAACACAATCATATGTCCCAGTCCAGCGGCGGCGGCAAACATTTCCGCGCCGATCAGCGCCCGCCAGCTGTAGCCTAGTCCGATGCGCATCCCCACCAGAATATCCTCTCTGGCGTAGGGAAGAATGATATGAAGGAACAGTTTTTTCTCAGAAAAACCAAGAGATTTTCCAACTTCCAGCAGTCTCTGATCGCATTCTATCAATCCCTTCCGAATGTTCATCGCCATAGGAAAAAAAGATGCCAGTACGATGATGATCAACTTTGGCACCTCTCCCAGTCCAAACCAAAGGATTAGAAGCGAGATCAAGGCAATGGGCGGCACGTTTCGAAAGAAATTTCCGATTGCTCCAAAATAATCCTGCACTCCCGGCAAATACGCACTGATCATCCCCCAGAAAAATGCCAGGACAAAAGAAAGAGAAAAGCCAACCAGCACCCGCCGCAAACTGATTAAGATAGACGTCACAATTTCTCCTCTTATCAGCATGGACCAGAAGGTCTCAGCCACCTTCCAGGGAGGCGGCAGCAAATAGCTGTTCCACACCCCAGACAGAGAGGCTATGCTCCAAAGTGCAAGCAGAAGGAGCACCAGATACCAGGGTTTTGCTTTTTGCCAAAATTTCCTCATATTTCCCGTACCTTTCTGACCAGATCCGGAAATACCCTTAGACTGCGCTCCAAGATGCCGTTCATGGAAGCGATGGCTGTCCCGTAATTGGTAAAAGGCACCTCTTGATCGTCCGCACAAGCTTGGCGATACCTCACTTCTCGCTCCGGCAGCATACATCCCCCACAATGAATGATAAGAGAATAGGGAGAAAGGTCCAGAGGAAATTCACCCCCGGACGTATAGGAGAAATCCAGAGCCTTCCCAGTAAATTCCTGCAGCCAGCCAGGCAATTTCACGGTGCCGATATCCTCACACTGCCTGTGATGCGTACAACCTTCACAGATCAGCACTTTGTCATAATTCTGCAGTTTTTTGATGTGTGCCGCGCCGAGAACAGCACCTTCCAAAATCCCTTTATAGCGGGCAAATAAAATTGAAAATGACGTAAGAAAAATGTCCTCTGGCACCATTTCCTTCACTCTCGCAAACGCTTGACTGTCTGTCACTACCAGCTTCGGCGGCTCCTTCAAGCTGGAGAGCAGCATGGGCAATTCTTCCGGCTGCACCAGAAGCGGACAGGCATGACCGTCCAGGATATCCCGGATCACCTGGACCTGCGGTAAAATCATTCTTCCCTTCGGTGCGGATCCGTCGATGGGCGTCACCAGTATCACCAGATCCTGTTCATTCAACAAATCCGCCACAATCGGGCGTTCTTCCCTCTGTGATTTCGCCAGCGTCGCAATTTTCTCCTTTAATTCATGGATGCCGGTCCCATCTTTCGCGCTGACTTGAATTTCCAGCTCACTCCCGGTAAAATTCTGCCTGTTCTCTCTCTGATACAAATCGCTCTTGTTCCATGCGATCAGATATGGAATCCCCTTATTCCGGATTAACGATAAAAGATCCCTATCCTCCTCAGAAAGTCCCACTGTACCGTCCACCACCAGCACCGCCACGTCTGTTTTATTGAGAATCTGCTTTGCCTTTTGTACTCGCAAATCTCCTACCAATCCAGCGTCATCCATTCCCGGTGTATCAATGATGACCACCGGCCCCACCGGGAGCAGCTCCATCGCTTTTGAAACCGGATCTGTGGTCGTTCCTTTGACCTCAGAAACGATCGAAAGTGCCTGTCCCGTCACGGCATTGACCACACTGGATTTTCCCGCGTTTCTCCGTCCGAAGAATCCGATATGCACGCGATTCGCCAGAGGTGTTTCCTGCAGTCCTGCCACTTCTTTTTCCTCCCTGCTATGAGTGAACCCCCATGCCCCAAATATGGGGCGTCACCATGAATGAAAACCCACGCCTTACTCTCCCAACCCAAAATTAGAATATGCTGTCTTTGCAGATACTCCGGGAAGTCGACCGATCTTCCCAGACAATGCGCTGATCACCCCTTGGGGAGCATCAATCACGATACTGATCACTGCAATATCCCGCTGCCGATAGGGAATTCCCATGCGCCCCACAATATAACTGCTGTATTCATGCAGGATCTGATTGATCTGTTCCGCGGACTCTGTATCTTCCACAATAATGCCGATCACTGCCACTCTTGTCTCCATTTCACTTCCTCCTCATCGAATTCAACCTCGACAAATGATCCTGAATTATTCACCGGGTGCTTCGCAGTGTGGCATAATTCAGTGCCACTACTTGAACTTTTCATAAAACGGCTTTCATCTAAAAAATGACGGGAAAAACCCCAAAATAAAATATAATATTAATTCAAATTTCACA
>CAZROZ010000245.1:0-3096 GCA_964601745.1 uncultured Lachnospiraceae bacterium
TCCCCCACCGGCACCACATCCGCCTGATAGAGCAGAATGTCCGCCGCCATCAGCACCGGGTAGGTGAAGAGACCGGCGTTGATATTATCCGCGTGTTTCGCGGCCTTGTCTTTAAATTGAGTCATCCGGTTCAGCTCCCCCATATAGGTGAAGCAGCTGAGAATCCAGCTGAGCTCCGCGTGGCCGGAGACGTGGGATTGAAAATATACGATGTTTTTGTCCGGATCCAGACCCGCGGCGATGTAGAGCTGCAGCAGTGCTCTGGCTCTTTTGCGCAGAGTGCCGGGATCCTGGCGGACGGTGATGGAGTGTTCATCCACCACGCAGAACAGACACCGGTATTCATCGCTTAATTGTACCCAGTTCTTCAAAGCGCCCAGGTAATTGCCCAGAGTCAGATTTCCCGTTGCCTGCATGCCGCTGAATAAAACTTTTTCTCCGTCTAGCATAATGCTTCTTTTCTCCTATTCTAGTTCTTCTCCTATTTATTTCTTCTCCTAATTTCTAGTTCCGCCAGATGCATCCTGGCCTATTCTGGTTCCGCCAGATGCGTCTTAGCCTATTCCAGTTCTACCAGATGCATCTTAGCCTATTCTAGTTCTGCCAGATGCGTCCTGGCGTCCCCCGCCTGCTCCGAGTCAGGATAATCCTCCAGTACTTGCCTGTAATAGCGGATGGCGTCCTCATTTTCGCCCATCCTCTGGCTGGAACGTCCCATATAATAAATCGCTTCCACGTTGGCAGGATCTATCTTCAACACATCGGCAAAGGTATCCCGGGCTTTGGAAAACGAACCGATATTGTATTCCTGTTCTATGCCTCGCTTCATCCATTCGTCCAACACACTGCCTCTTGTCTCCGAGAGCAACTTGTCATAGATGGTCTTCGCGGAGCCGGTCAGGGCATCCCCCTCGATCTGGACCAGGGCATTGATCAGCTCCTCATCTTTGACATCACCACCGATGTACTGCTCCAGCACTTTCATCAGTGCTTCCTGCCCGCTGGCCGCGTTTTGTGCCTCTTCGGCGTCCTGCTTGGACTGGTCCACCTGCTCCTGCAGCTCGGCAAGGCTGGCCTGGAGGGTCTCGTTTTCCTTTTGAAGGCTGTCATATCTGGCGTTAAAGGTGGACACTTGACTGCTCAAAGAGGCGATCGTCTCATTGGTTTTTTGTGCCTGTTTTTCCCGGTATGTGGGCAAAATCAAAACGAAGCATAAAATCAATCCAGCTGCCAGACCGATGAGCAGATTCAGGTAGAGAAAGACATTCGGCTTTTCTTCCCGGTAATGTCCCGCCGCCTGCATGTTGTCAGTGGCCTCCACCAAAGTGCCCTGCTCCTCCCGGTCCAGCGGAACCTGATCTTCCTCCTCCAGCCGGCGGATCTCCGCCCGATAGGTGAGAGCCAGTGTATTGTTGGCATCTACTTTCAGAATTTTTTTCAAAATGCGCCTGGCTCTCTCATACTCTCCATCCCACATGTAGAGCAATGCCAGCAGCTGACCGGCTCGAAGGAACCTTGGATTTTCCGCGAAAATCTTTTTCAACTGAATGATGGCCAAATCTTTGCTGTTTTGATGGACTGAGGTCAAAGCCATGTTATATTTTTTGATGCGCTGGCTGTGCTCCGCCAGGTCCGCTTGATTGGACCGCAGATAATCCAGATAATCGTCCGCCAGATTATCTGTGGGCTGCAAGTTTTTGCTGATGACCCACTGGGCCAGGGCATCCACCACCTCTCCGGTCTCCAGATACACCAACCCCAGCAGATTGTGCGCTTGAACGTTGTATTTATCATAGCGGATGCTCTCCAGCAGGGACACTCTCGCGCCGGTCAAATCCCGCACTTTCGCTTTGGCAAGGCCGTCATTGTAGTAGGCAATGGAGCGATTTAAAATCCGCCGGTGGATGGTCACATCACTGCCGCAGTGAACGCAGCGCTCCTGTCCCGGCGCCAGAGGGCTTCCACAATTGGGACAATTCATCTTCTCATTCCTCTTTCAATGTCTGAAGCAGATTCATCTCGCTGTTTTTGAGTTCACTTAACATCTCTTGCATCAGATCTGTCAAGTCGGAACCATCCGCTTGCAATATCACTTCCTCCAGCTGATCCACATCCTTCATGGGCTGAAATTTCTTTAACTCCTCTTCAAATCGCAGCATGGAATCCTCCCTTTATTTGTTCAAACCGCAGGACGAAATCCTCTCTTTATTTCTTCAAATCGCAGCATGGAATCCTCCTTTTATTTCCTCAAACCCCAGCACGAAATCCTCTCTTTATTTCTTCAAACCGCAGCATGGAATCCTCCCTTTACCTGTGGGCAGGGATGTCCTGAGATCGACACTGTTCTTTGCATCTTTTAATCTTGTTTTTCAAACTGACGCAGGCGCAGGCACACCTGTTCCATCATATCAGTATATTTGGCCAGCTTTGCCCGCTCCTCTTCCACTTTGGCTGCCGGTGCTTTGCTCAAGAAATGCTGGTTGGACAGCATGCCGTTCACCCGCTTTAATTCACCTTCCAGCCGTTCCTTTTCCTTATTCAGCCGGGTGATTTCCACCGCCACGTCCACCAATTCTTCCAGGGGCAGATAGATTCTGGCACCGTGCACGGAAGCCTGCACTGCGTTCCCGGGGATTCCCTCCGCATTCTCCCTGATATACACTTCGCTGGCAGAACCCAGGGTGGCGAAAAATACCTTGCTGCTGGTGAAAATGTCCCGCACCCGCGGCTGCTCCGCTACCACCGTGACCGTCACTTTTTTCTTCGGCGGCACCTCCATCTCCGATCGAACATTCCGGATCGCTTTCACCGCTTCCTTTACCAGTTCCACCGACTCCCGCTCCGCCGGAAATGCAAATTCCTCCCGGTAAACAGGCCAGTCGCTGATCACGATGGATTCCTCCTCCGGGTGCAGCGTGCAGAAAATCTCCTCAGTGATAAAGGGCATATAGGGATGCAGCAATTTCAGCGCGTTGGTCAGCACCAGGCGCAGAGTATAGAGGGCAGCGGCCTTTGTCTGGTCCTCCTCTCCGTACAGGCGGGGCTTCACCATCTCAATATACCAGTCGCAGAATTCCTCCCAGATAAAATCATAGA
>CAZROZ010000246.1:0-3064 GCA_964601745.1 uncultured Lachnospiraceae bacterium
AAAATGTAAGGCGACTTCACGAAAATGGGTATCACAATGAACGCCAGCAGGAGAAGTCCAATCAGCACCGCGAGGTTGCGATGGTAGACCTTTACGGCTTTTTTACTATCCATTTTATTTCCTCCTCGCTATAATCGTCTGGCGAACTACCAGGATGATGATGAATGTCATGAATACGATCAGATCGCTGTACGAGGGGCTGATGAATAGAGCGCTCATCGTCTCAAGGAGTCCCAGGAAAATCCCGGCAAAGAAAGCGCCCGGGATGGATCCAAGACCACCGACGACAACGACGATCAAGGCGCGGAAGCCAAAACTGCTCCCGGCAGTCGGGAAAATGGTGTAAAACTGTGTGAGGAGTGCCCCGGCAATGCCTGCCAGCGCGACGCCCAAGCCGTAAGTAAGGATATAAATCCGCTTCACATTGATGCCGACAACTTCGGCGCCGACAGAGTTCTGCGACACGGCGCGGATCTGTTTCCCGATCGTCGTATATTTCAGGAAGAGGAAGAGCGCTATCGTCAACACGATCAGCACACAGAAGCTGATCAGACGCGGAAGGGCAACTGTCACCGGCCCTATGGGGATATACGTCTGAGAATAAGATGTGCGGATGGAGCGGTAGTCGGACCCGAACAGCACCAGCGCACCGTTAGAGAGGAAAAGCCCCAGCCCTACCGTCAGGAACAGAAGGTTTGTAAAGCTTTTTGTACCCAGTGACGGCGTGATTAACGTGTGCTGGATCAGAGCTCCTAAACAGAACATACACACCGCCACGATAGGCACCGCGAGATACGGGTCGATGCCGAAATAAGTGTAGAGGACGAACGTCAGGTACATCCCCACCATCAGCATCTCGCCATGACAGAAATTCACGATCCTCATGACGCCGAAGATGATGTTCTGGCCCATGCCCATCAGAGAATAGAATCCGCCCATCAGAAGACCGTTTACACAAGCCTGCAGAAACATGTCCATGAAAAATAACTCCCCCTTTCCTCGTTAGTTTCCGCGACGCAAGCCCAGCGGAGACCTACACTACGTTTAAACGGAACATATTCTTGAGAAATTTATAACATAATTTCAACAAAAAAATTAGCACACGGCTGGCAAAGATAGCGCATTTTTCCGTCAGTACACAGCCTGCCGCGGAAAAATATAGCATTATTTTGCTGCCAGCATGTGCTAATCATGATGGACTTTTATCATGTTGTCTTTTGCTCAAAATGACACGATATCCTTTAGTTGTCCTGTGCAAAAAGGGAATCCTCTCTCCTGCAATTGTCCTGTGCGAAAGACAGCGCCCGCAGTGATTGGCTTAGGACTCCCTCAGCTGCCGATCCCGCACCCCCTCGCGGAATTCAGACGGCGTAAGTCCAGTCCACTTCTTGAATATCCGGCTGAAATAATTGGGATCGGAATATCCCGAATCAAGGCAGACCTGCTTGATACTGAATTTTGGATTCAAGAGCAGACGCTTCGCCTCCTCAATTCTCAGTCCCGTGAGATATTCGGTAAAATTCGTCCCGGTCTCCTCCTTAAAGAGTTTGCTGAAATAATACGGACTGATGCCGACAGACAGCGCCGCTTCCTCCAGAGATAGATCCCGCCGAAAATTATTCTTTATGAAATTTTTGGCGCGAGGGATGATCCCGTAGGTCTCCTTCTCCTTGATCACCGCCGCTTTCGCCAGCTGCGCTATGGCATCCACAAAGAGAGACGTGAGTTCCTCTTCCGTCTGAGCCGACAGCAGAGCGCTTAACGTCTCCTGCTCATCATGGCACACGCCGCCCTGTTCGGTTACTTTGCGGCAAGCGAGCATGAAAAGCTCCGCCATCTGAAGTCTCTCGTCCGGAAGGCAGCAGCTTTTGTCCCGCACAAGGCAGGCGGCAAAAACCGCTGCCTCATTCCTCGCATCGAATTCAATCCCTCCAGACACGGCTTTCAGCACCGCCTCTTCCAGCACTTTGCGTTGCTTTTTCTCAAAGTTGGTCAAGGAAAGGTCATAGACATGGGTCACATTATCCTTCCCGTGGCGCAGTGCGTTCAAAGCCTCCTGATAGGATTCGCGCATGAGATTCCAGGGGCGGACGGACCCGATTCCCACTTTGAAATCAAGCCCGACGGCGTTTTTCAAGGAGGCCAGCATGCTCTGAGCCTTTTCCATCATCTGCAACCGGTCTTTCTGCCCTATCTCCGGCTCTTGATACGGTATGGCACAGACGATCCTATCCTCCATCATCCCGCTGACGCATGTCTTAAAATAAACTTTGATGATCTCGACAGCCTTTTCAGGGCCACACTGTGCGGGGGCAACGGATCCTGCCGGCTTTCTGAGTGCTTGGTCCGCATCGCCTCCACCCCACTCCAGGGTCATGATGCAGCCATAGGATTCCTTTATGCCCAGCACCCTGCGGTACTGCTCCTCCCCATCCCCGCTCCTGTCCTGAATGATCAGGCTCAAGACGAATCCATTTTCAATGAATGGAGTGACGGTCTCCATCTTTTCCCGGATCCGAAGCTCATCCCTGCGCTTTTGCCGTTCCGCATCGATCTCTCCCATGATGCGGGTGAGCAGCTCAATGATGGTCTTTCTGCTGACAGGCTTTAAGATATAGTCGGCAGCTCCCAGGCGCAGCGCTTCCGTGGCGTAGTCGAAATTATCGTAGGCGGTAAGAATGACAGGTTTGACCTTGGGAGCGAATTCACGAATCTCCTCAAGTGCTTTCAGCCCGTTGATTCCCGGCATCTGGATGTCCAAAAAAGCGATGTCCGGTTGAAAGGCATCCGCCAGCTCGATGGCCTGCCTGCCATTCTTTGCGACTGCAATCCGGCACGCATCCCCGAATCTTTTTTCGATGATAAATTGCAGGGAATCCGTTACGATTCCCTCATCGTCCGCAATAAGTATCTTGTACATGATCCGTTAATCAGTTCCTTTGAATCTGCTTTCCTTATTCTCTTTTATTGAAAATCCAACCTGCTGCTCTCTGCTCGTATCCCTCATAAAACGCAGGCAGGCACACCCTGCTCACGAAATAGGATCGACGCCTCACTTTCCCGT
>CAZROZ010000247.1:0-3057 GCA_964601745.1 uncultured Lachnospiraceae bacterium
TCCTTGTTCTCTTTTATTGAAAATCCAACCTGATGCTCTCTGCTCTTATCCCTCATAAGACGCAGGCAGGCACACCCTGCTCACGAAATAGGATCGACGCCTCACTTTCCCGTTACTCTTGGATAAGCGCATTGCTTTCCCGTTGCCCTTAATGTCCCTGCCAGTGCACCCTGTTCGTGAAAAAGGATCGGCACCAGAATGATGACCTGCGTTCCCTTTCCTTCCCCGCTACTCATGACAGTCATAACATCCTCCCGGTCAAAATACAGCTTCAGGCGCTCCCTGACGTTCGATAGGCCGACGCCGCCTCCGCCGTCGTTCTCCGTCTCCGTGCGACGAAATTCTCCGGAATTTAGTTCCCTGACAGTCTCCTCCGGAATGCCGACCCCATTGTCGCGAACGACAATCCTCGCTTTTTCCTCTTCTTTTTTCACAGAAAACCAGATATGCTTTTCCCACTCGACTCCCCTTAACCCGTGGTTCAAGGCGTTCTCAATGATGGGCTGAAGCACCATTCCCGGAAACCGGATGTCCAACAGCTCCGTGTCAATCTCCTTTTCCAGATGGATCTCGCCAGAGAACCGCACATTCATGATATACATATAGCTGTCAATCAGCTCGATCTCCTCTCGAAGAGTGGAATCCTCCCCATTCTTTTTCAGCCTGTAGCGGAAAAAGGCGGCCACGTTCTCCATGAATGAATAGGTCTTCTCCGCTCCCTCCATCATCGCCAGCTGCTGACCGGCGTTCAAGGTGTTAAAGAGAAAATGCGGGTTAATCTGAGCTTGATAATACTTAAGCTGGGCGTCCTTTAAAAGATTCTCCATAGCCAGCTCTTTTTCCTTCATGCGAATTTCAAGTTCCGCGCTCTCCCTGACTTGCAGGATATAGTCGTTGATACTGGCAACCATCTTGTTAAATGCCGCCGCCACTGTCGCTACCTCATCCCTGCTCTTTCCCTCTTCAAACGAAATATCAAAATTTCCTCTGCCCACTTCCTCCGCCTGTGCCGCCAGGTGCTCCAAGGGACGTGTGAAACTCCCAATGATTCCGTAAAGGAGCATCATAAGGCAGGCAGTGACTCCGATCAGCACCACGATCACAAAAATCTCCAGATAGCGAAGATAACGGTAGAGCAGGCTGTAATTTTCGGAATTTGCCTTGAATCGCAGGTTGTCAAGCCCTTTAATATAGTCCAGAAGGTAGGAATATATCTTCTGCATCTCCGGGAAACTGTCCTTGTAGGAATTGACATCATGCCGCTCTTTGGCCTCTATGGCGGCATCGGAGAGTGCGAGCCATGAGAGAGCCAGATTCTTGATGTTCCGTTCCATCCGCCTGGCGGGATGATCGGTGACTGTATCGTCAATCTCCGAGATCATCTGTTCAAAAGAAGGACGCTCCTGTCTGTAGTGATCCAGCGCATCCTGACTCTGGACATTCAGATACTGGTAGACATTCCCCTCAAGTTCCGTCAGCAGTCGCTCCAGCTCTCCGAGGCGGATGTTGGTCGCGTACACCTTATCCATGTTTTCGGTCGTGGTGTTAATGCGGCTGAACAGCGCCAGATTGATGATCAGGGAAACGGCCATCGTGGCAATCGTAGGTAGAATCAACTTGCCGCGCAGCGACATATTAGTAAAGTGCTTAGATCCCCGGGAGCATGCTCTCTCCATCCGCGTTCCCCTCTCTATATTCCGCAGCCGACTGCCTGTCCACAAGCAGTGTGTCCACTTCAGTGTAATAGCTCACCATGTGATGTTTTTTGTAAGTCATGAGCGCATCGATTCCCATCCTGCCCATTGCCTGCGGATCGACCGTGATAGTTGAATCAATCTGTCCCTGCAGAATTCCCTCGAGAATGTCATCAGAAATATAGCTTCCGATAATGCGGATGGAATCCGACATGCCCAGGTCTTTTATCAGCCGATAGACTGACTGGGTGAGCGTCTCATCGAGGCAGAGAATAATGTCAGGCCTCTCCCTGTCTCCCTCGACCATTTCATGGATCACGCCCTCCGCGTTATTTAGGCCTCTGTCGTCCTTTATGACCTGAAAATCAAAGGTCGTCCCTTTCAGCTGAACTGTATTTGTAATGCCCAGGCGAAACCACTTCTGACTCGTCTCGTTGAAGCTGTCTCCTGGAAAGAGGACAGAGACAAGGCATGATCTCTCACCGGCTATTCTCAACACCCGTCTCCCGAACTCCTGTCCGAGAAAATAATCGTTGATCCCGACAAAGCCCTGCCTGGCGCAGTCGGGAATATCTTTCTGCAGCGTGATCACGGGAATTCCTTCCCCACAGGCTTTGTCAATCATCTTCCGGACATTTTCGTCCTCTGTCGGTCGAAGGAGGATGCCATCCACGTGCTCATAGATCGCCATGTTGATCGCGTCTTCCATGGAAGGCGGTGTCACCAGTCCCTCCCCGATCTGCTCTACATAGGCACCGTATTTGCTTCCCGCCTCCGCGGCGCCGTCCCGGACGTCCTCCCAGAAAGAAGTGTCCGACTCATCGGAAATCAGCGCGATATGGTAGGAATAGGAGGCATAATCTTCCTCCTCTGGAATATCCGCATCGGGGAGCATGCGATATGCCGCGACCGCGACAATCGTCATCACCGCGACTAAGACAATGGCCGGAATCAGCCGCCGATCTTTTTCTTTCCGTCCCTTAGGCTCTTTTGGGGGATGGGCGCTGTCAGCGCTGTTATTGCCATATTTGTCATGATTGTTATGGTACTGCTCTGTCATGGTTCTCTCTATCCTGATCTATACCGCTCGTTTTTCCTATGCCCTGTTACAATCTATAGTTAACGACATAATTAAGTTCACTTTGATTTTCAATGAATTCAACATAAAAAAGCGCTCTACAGTTCAAAGTGAGATGCTTCATGTCGTTTACTATAAAGAGAATCCTAAGCTCCTGCCGGGAGGGAAGGACAGAAGGAATTATAGCACAAAATGACATGCAATGGAAACAATTGATACTCCCGCCGCAATAAACTCCCATGCCCCGCATGTGGGGCAACACCATGAATGAAAGCCCACGGATTG
>CAZROZ010000248.1:0-3057 GCA_964601745.1 uncultured Lachnospiraceae bacterium
CGGGAAATTGACCGTTCTCGCAGATTCCGGACAGCGAACCAGAGGGGGTAGTATATTATGGCGCTGCCGATGTGACTGCGGCAGGGAAATCCTGGCCCAGAGGCATCAGCTGCAAAGCGGGAACGTGACCAGCTGCGGCTGTGTTCCCAGGCAGTACGCGCCAAAGAATCAGGCGGAGGATTTGACAGGGCGGACATTTGGAGAGCTAACCGTTCTTCGCCGGGCAGAAAACGACAGAAATGGCAGAGTCTGCTGGCTGTGCCGGTGCAGCTGCGGCAGGGAGATCCTTGTCACCGCAGTGCACTTAAAAAGCGGTCATACAAAGAGCTGCGGCTGCAAGCGATATGATTCTTCCTATGACAAGAGAGATCTGACCGGACAGAGATTCGGCAGGCTGACGGTCCTATATCCGGTGGAGCGGGATACCGAGCGCAACAAACTTTACTGGCACTGTCGCTGCGACTGCGGGAATGAGATCGACGTCTTCCCGGGAAGTTTGCTGCGCGGCATGACCCAGAGCTGCGGCTGCTGGAACAAAGAGCAGAGCGCGAAAATGCACGACCACATGCACTATCAAGATGGCACCTGCGCGGAGATCCTGAAGCGGATCCGTGACGATACCGGGAAGAAAAAGAGCAAGGCAGGTTTCCGCGGCCTCTTTCAGCTGGCGAACGGCAAATATCGTGCTTCCATCACTTTCCAAGGGAAGCACTACAATCTTGGCCATTATGACAAGTATGCCGATGCAGTACAGGCAAGGTTGGCGGCGGAGGAGGTGCTGCACGACGGCTATCTGAAGGCACTGGAAAATTACGAGGAGAGGGCGAAAAAAGATCCCGACTGGGCGGACCAGCATCCTTTCTACTACAATGTTTCCAAGGTGAATGGGGAATTCCGGGTCAGTACCAACGGAAATGATCAGGTCAGCACGAACAGAAATGAACAGGTCAGCACAAACGGCAATGAGTAGGCCAGCACCAAAGGGTAAGATCGGGCCAGCCAGACGAATATGCTCAGGTCAGCACTAACGGAAATGAGAGAGAATAGAGCGCGGGAGAATCCCAATTGTCAGTCTGTAAAAAAGTAACGAATCATTCGCAGCAAGATACGAGACATATTTGAAATCGGCATGATAGGGATAATTGCCTTAACGATAGCATTTTTGAGACAGGAAAATTGAGAAGAGGGGATTTCAACTGTGCATGTATTTTAAACTAAACAATTTTACCCATAAAAGGTAGGTACCCCTCCAATTGATGAAGAAAACCCGATTGTAACTATATTTGAGGTGCCGGACGATCCCTCGGAAAGAGATGGATCCCTTGGAAAGAGATGACTGAAATTGTAGTGAATTTCCTGAAAATTCTAAGATTGAATGGGCGATATTTATCTGAACCAAATGCGTGGGGCATATCAGTATCGACTGAGTGCTTTTTTTGTCCCCACGCACTTTGAACTTCTCTTATTTATTTCCCGCTGACTATCTCCCTCAAACAATTCGTGATCTCTCTCGCTTCCTCCTCTGTATTGTCTATGCCAAATGTGATGCGGATCGTTCCCTTTGCATAGGGCTCCGGGACATGGATGGCCTCGATTACGTGAGACACCCTTGTGTTGACCGAATCGCACGCGGAGCCGGTGGAAATGCAAATTCCTTTCAGATCTAACCGGTGCAACAGCATTTCCCCATCGGCATCTTTTATGGAGAGATTGACGTTTCCGGGCAGATGAGCTTTGTCACCATTTCTGATAAAATCAAGGTGAGAGTCTCTTAGCATTTCCAGGAAAGAATCTTCCAGATTCCGCAATTTTTGCTCGGATTGGTCCATGCGCTCACAATTCTTTTTCAGTGCGGTAGCCATCGCCACAATGCCTGCGATATTCTCAGTGCCAGCTCTTTGCCCATGTTCCTGAGCGCCTCCATCGGCGTAGGGACAGATGGAAATCCCAGTTCGAATATACAGGAAACCACAGCCCTTCATCCCGTTGAATTTATGAGCGGAGGCGGAGAGCAGATCAACTCCGAGTTCCTTTACATTGACTGGAATGTGACCAATGGCCTGGACCGCGTCGGAATGAAAAATAGCGCCATGGTCGTGAGCAATAGCACACAATTCCCGGATGGGCTCGACGGTGCCAATTTCGTTATTGGCGAGCATGATGGACACCAGCCTCGTCCCTCGGGAGATCCGCTGGCTTAGGACTTCCGGCAGGACGATTCCCTCCCTTGTCACGGGAAGATAAGTGACCGGGTACCCAAGACGTTCTATTGCCGCACAGGAATTGAGTACAGCATGATGCTCAATTTGCGAGGTGATCATGGGACGCTTTCCCCGATCGGAGAAGGCAGATCCTTTGATGGCCCAATTATCACTCTCGGTTCCCCCGGAGGTAAAATAGATCTCCTCCGGCTCCGCGCCGATACAGGCGGCGATGGTTTCCCGCGCGGCTGCCAGTGCCTTTTTCGCGGATCTGGAGAAAGAATACGGCTGCGAGGCGTTCCCATACTGTTCCATGAGATAGGGCAGCATCGCTTCCATGGCATCCTTGTCTAATTTCGTTGTAGCCGCGTTATCTGCATATATCATAAGATTAGATTCCCCTGTTCATTCAAATAACTTTAAGATTAGATTCCCCTGTTCACTCAAATAATTTGCAGCCCTCGTCTTTGAATTCTTCTATCTTGTCATTTAAGTCCTCTACCGTTGTGTCCAGGTAGGAGGCAAGGCAATCCATACAGTAAAAATTTTTGCTATTCATGCCCAGGAGCTTTTTGTTGAGACCCACCGTATTTTTATCCAGTCCCTTTCTGCCACAGCTCACACAATCAATTTTTTGCATTGGCAATCCCCCGTATTGTGAACCGTGGCATCCGTTTTACCGATTTTTGATACTCATCCGGGTCAAGGATTTCCAGCTGTTTTTGAATAATCCCTCTCATCTTAATCGCCGGGCGCAGACAGTATTGTTGAAATAGATGCGGATCAATGTCGTTTACGGATGTGACATTGGGGAAAAGAAGCTTTAAATAGGCGGTGGCCAATCGTTTCACAGCTT
>CAZROZ010000249.1:0-3041 GCA_964601745.1 uncultured Lachnospiraceae bacterium
GTTGGGGTTCTATTGCGCAAGGAAAAAAGCCGTTACGGTCCGCGCTTGCCCTCCTTCCCGGGTTTGGGGGAAAACGCAATTGCCCTCCTTCCCGGGTTTGGGGGAAAACGCAATTGCCTTCCTTCCCTTTCTTTTGGGAAAAGAGACTGACAAGACAAAAAGGAACCGATTTCCTCTCACCAGCTCCTTTTTCACCGTTAAGCCTTGTTAAGATTTCACAAAAATATAGAATCTTTCTCACCCTGCAGTCTGCGCATCCTCAGTCCGGCAGGAACACACTCCCGCCCACAGGTACTGTCCCGCAGGGAATTGAGAAGTCCTCCCGCACTTTCCGGCAGAACGTCTCCGTCTCAATCGTATCTGAGAGAGGCGGGAAGGAATCGTCCCAGTGGTCCAGCAGAATCTGCCTGGGGGACAGCCGCTCCACAATGGGCAACCCGGAAGTCACCAAATCCGATCTTCCCTGAAACGGCAGCACCAGAAGATCCGCGCCGGTGGGATAAGCCGTCTCTTGGTCCAGATTCAGACTGCCCATAATCTGCACGCGGGCATGACATCCCTTCACCTCATAAAAGAGAATCTCTCCCGCTTCCGGGTAAGAAAAATAAGTCTTCGCCAGCTGCACCATATGAACCGGCATGGGATGAAGCAGCAGACGTCCCGCTGTCTTTGCAATCAGGGGAAAATCAAACCTGCAGTGCCGGCTTTGATATGCGGTGACGGAAAAGGCCGCTGTCAAAATCGTCTGGCCAGGTTGAATCACCTTGATCTGTTCCCGCGGAACCTGGTGCCTGACGAGAGCGGCGGCAGGCGTCTTTGTGCAGAAAATCTCCGGGGTTAAACCAGCAAAAAGATCCCGGATCTGACAGCAGTGGTCAAAATGTCCATGAGTCAAGAAAATCGCGTCCGCTTCCTCTACTTCCCGTTCAAATCCATACAACCTCTCCCCCGTGGAAAAGCCTCCCACTGGTGTCCCCAAATAGGGATCGAACACCACTGTGTTTCCCGCTTCCCGCAGAGCAATGGCTGCCGTGCCGTACCAGGTTATCTGC
The DNA here is from genome assembly GCA_964601745.1 of uncultured Lachnospiraceae bacterium. Lineage (GTDB taxonomy): Bacteria > Bacillota > Clostridia > Lachnospirales > Lachnospiraceae > CAZROZ01. The sequence goes on from CAZROZ010000249.1 coordinate 1,053, forward strand.
ATGCCGCTTTTTCCTCTTCCTCCTGCTCCAGCACCCGGTAAGCCACTTTCCCCACCAGCGTCCTAGGAAGGTCCTTGCGGAATTCAATTTCTTTGGGCATGGCATAGCTGGCAATGCGCTCCTTCAAATACTGCATGATTCTGCGCTTGCAGGCAACGTCCCCCACCACGCCGTCCTCCAGAATGACGAATGCCTTCACCTTCTGCAGGCGCATCTTGTCCGGCACGCCAATGACACAGCTCAAAGCCACCTCCGGGCAGGAGTCCAGCACCTTTTCCACCTGGCTGGGATAGACGTTATAGCCGCTGGTGACAATCAGCCGTTTCTTGCGCCGGATAAAATAGACATACCCGTCCTCATCCATCTTGCCGATGTCCCCCGTGTACAGCCAGACCCGTCCGTCCGGCAGCGTGCGCAGGGCATCCCTGGTCTCCTCCTCATTGTCCAGGTACCCCTTCATCAGGGTAGGACCGGTGAGGATAATCTCACCCTCCTCTCCCCTGGGCACCTCTTCCGCTGTCCCCGGCACCACGATGCGATAGATGGTATCCGGAAATGGAATGCCGATGCTGCCCTCCTTGTACGTATATTTTGGCGTCAGACAACTGGCGGTCACACATTCCGTCAAGCCATATCCCTCCCGGACTTGAATGGTCGCGCCGTGGTCTTTCAGAAAGGCATCCACCTTCTTCTTGACCTCTACCGGCAGCGTGTCCCCGCCGCAGAACATTCCCCGCAGGAAATCCAGCCGCACATGCTCCAACCGTTTCGAGTGCAGCAGAGACTCAAATAAGGTGGGAACGCCGGCGATGAAATCTGGCTTCTTCTTCACCAGCATCTCCGCGTAACTCTGATTTGTAAAAGTGGGCATCAAGATACAGCAAGCCCCGTGAATCAGCACCGTGTGCAGATTGATTCCCAGACCGAATCCGTGAAAGCAGGGCATACAGCTCAGCATCTTCAGCCCGGTGCGGAATTCCTCCCCGATGGCCTCCCTGACCTGCATGGCACACGCATTGAAATTCAAATCGGTAAGGCAGATTCCCTTCGGTGTCCCGCTGGTGCCGCCGCTGTATAAAATCACGGCGGTCCGATCTTTGTCAAAGGTCGGTTCCGGCAGTTTCTGAATCTTCTTCGCATTTTTCAGAAAATCGACCCAGGTGATATCTCCCGGCCGATTGGGAAAGGCCAGGAAAGGCTTTCCCTTTTTCAGCACGAAAGCGGCCCGCAGCACTGGATTCAACTCGTCCTGAATACGCGCCACCAATACAAGAACCTGTTGGGGCACCTCCCGCAGAGCCTCGACCACCCTTTCATAAAATAAATCCGGCACCAAAATGGCTTTGCTCTTGGAAATCGTCAACATAAAAACCAGTTCCTGCTTCGCGGACATGGGATGTACCATGTTCGCCACCGCCCCGATCCGGTTCAGAGCATAGAAACAATCCAGTGCCTGAGGCACATTGGGCATACAGACCGTCACCGTATCTCCTGCCTTGATTCCGCTGGCGAGAAACGCTTTCGCCGCCCGCTCAATCCGCTCCACAAAAGCGTGATAACTGACCTTCGTCCCATAAAATTCATACGCTGGCTCCCCCGGATATTGAGCCGAGATTCGTTCTACCATCTGAAACATTGTCTTCTCCGGGTATTCCAGATGGGTTTTCATTTCGTACTTTTCCATACCAAAGATTCCTTTTTGTGTGATACATTTTCCGCCCAAAAACCGCCAATTCTGTTCCTCGAGCTGCACATGCTGGCAATTCACACAACGCTTGAAAAGACAGACCTGACGCCTAATGCATGTGGTATCCTTTGATGTCAGGGTAAAAGTGATATCACGGATTGTTCCTCGCCCCATTGGCATGCAAGCATGCCACGGGTCACGGGGTTCCGCCCTGTTATCATACTTTACCTTTTTTTCGCTTTTTGCGCAAGCATTCCTTCTATAGTTAACGACATAATTCACATCGTTTTGATTTTCAATTG
>CAZROZ010000250.1:0-3040 GCA_964601745.1 uncultured Lachnospiraceae bacterium
TTTCCGCTGTGACATTAGAAGGAAGGGATTAAATATGTGTTTGGCTGAAGCAGCATGTTCTTTTAGCGGAATAAGTCTGTAAATTTTCGCAGGGTGTTTACGGTATCTGACAGCGCACCGATGGCATTGTTGAGCTCTTCGATGTTGATGGAGTCAATTTTGCTCAATGCCCTTCGCACGCCTTCTTCGCTGGTCACCACCATGCTGTCCACGTCCTGGATCATACCGGACAAGTCCGCCTCGTTCAGTTCCTGTGAAATTTCACTCAAATTCTGTGCAGTCTGTTCAATCGACTTCAGGGAACTTTTGAGCCGCGGGACAAGAGAAAAATAGGCGGCGACTGCGACAGTGAGGATCAAGACACAACACGCGGCAGAGATTGCCGTCATGTAAAAAGTGCGTTTGGCATATTTTTCTTGCTTTTTCGACGATTCTTTCAGTGCATTCAGCTGTTCTTCCATGGTTTTTTCTCCTCTCAATCTGACTTGCAGGTTCCGTGATTTTCTTCCTTTTGATCTGACTTGCAAGTACAAGGCCTTTTGCGGCAGTGATCTATCCGCATGTCGGATCAATGGTTGTCCTGCTCATGCGGTTACAGCGCCTCGGCCATTTTCGCTGTCCGAGATGGACAGAATGAACTATTGACATGGCATCATAATATGATGTTAAAGTAAACTTCCATGCCCCGCAAGCGGGGCAACACCATAAATGAAAGCCCACGGATTGCTCCGCGCTACGCGCTCCCGCAATCCTGCCTAATATTTTTGAATCCGTGGGGGCCCTACCCCACTACTTCTTCATATTGGGGCGGGTAGATAGCCCTTTTTCCAACTGGCATGCAAGCATGCCATGGATCAAGGGTTTCTACCTTGATATCATTATATTCACTGGATAAAGAGACGTCAACGTTTCCCTGTTTTATTTTTATTTATGCGAGTGGGGGAAGTCATACTGTTTTTTTATTTATGCGAGTGGGGGAAGTCATGCTGGGCAGACTTGTTTGTGATGCAGGACTTCTTGATGAGAAAAAAATCGAGGTGGGAAGATGAAACAATTTGATGTAGGTATCATCGGCGGCGGTGTGGTGGGAAGCGCCATCGCCAGGGAATTGTCCCGGTACCGGCTTGCCATCGGCGTCCTGGAGAAAAATCTGGATGTCTGTGACGAAACCAGCGGAAGAAATTCCGGCGTCATTCACGGCGGGTTCGCGTATGATACAGGCACACTGAAAGCGCGGCTGTGCGTGGAGGGCAACCGGGGCATGGACGTGCTTGCCAGGGAGCTGGATTTTCCCTTTCGCAGGTGCGGTAAAGTACTGGTTGGCAAGACAAAAGAAGATTTTGAGCAGCTGCAGCGGACCATGAAGCAGGGAGAAAGAAATGGCGTCACAGATCTGCGCTTGATTGACAAAGAGGAACTTCGGGAATTGGTCCCCGGTGCGGTAGGGGAATTTGCCATGTTTTCCCCGAATTCCGGTATTGTAGATCCCTTTTTATATACCATTGCTCTGGCTGAAAACGCGGTACAAAACGGCGTCACTTATTTTTTTGACAACGAGGTGCGGGAAATCAAGCGGGAAAAGGGTCACTGGCTCCTTGCCACCAATCAGGATGTCTATGAGACAAGATGGGTGATCAACAGCGCCGGCCTTTCCTGCGCAGAGATCTCCGAAATGCTGGGCATTCCCGGTTATCATGTGATCGGATCCAAGGGAGATTATATCATCCTGGATCAGAGGACGGGGGAACTGCTCCCCATGCCGGTTTACCCGGTGCCAAGCAATACGTACATGGGAATCCATGTGACCAATACCATAGATGGAAATGTCATCATCGGGCCGAACGCGGAGAATGTCACCGATTTTACTTACTATGGCGTACCACAGGAAAATATTGATTTTCTCGCCGAAAGTGCCTCCCAGATCTGGCCACATATCAAAAAATCCGACTACATCCGCAATTATTCTTGTATCTTGCCAAAGTGGGTGGATGAAAATGGTGTGATTCAGGATTTTAAGATTGAAATTTTGCCAGAAATAGCGCCAAATGCGGTGAACCTGGTGGGAATGGAATCTCCGGCTTTGACGGCTGCAGTCCCCATCGGCATACACGAGGTCTCTCTGATGATGGAGAATGAAAAGCTGGAGGAGAATCCCACTATCACGCCATACCGAAAAGGCATTGTCCGTTTTGCTGCGCAGGAAGAGGAGGGGCAAGCCAGGCTCATCTCTGAAAATCCCGATTACGGCGAGGTCATCTGCCGCTGTGAGAAAGTGACGAAAGCGGAGATTCTGCAGGCAATTCATAATCCCTTGGGGGTGCATACCATGTCCGGGATCAAGTACCGCACCCGCTGTATGATGGGGCGCTGTCAGGGCGGATACTGTCAGATGCGGGTCGCGAAGATGCTGGAGGAAGAACTCCATCTGCAGCCAGAGGAACTTCGTGTAATGCGAAAAAATTCCTGGATTTTCACCGGCAAACTGAGAGAGGAGGGCTTGTGACATGGAACTGCGGGATGTGGTGATTGTCGGTGGCGGTCCAGCAGGGCTGGCAGCGGCGGTTGAATTATTCCGAAAAGGCATTACCAATATTCTGATTGTAGAGCGGGAGAAAACGCCTGGCGGGATTTTACGGCAATGCATCCACGACGGATTCGGTCTCACCCGCTTTGGCACTTCGCTGAGCGGACCGGAATATGCCCAACGCTTTCTGGACGAAGTGAATCAATTCGGGATTCCTTATTTGGTGAATGCCACGGTACTTTCAGTTACAAAAGATAAGAGAGTGACCATTGTAGAACCGGACGGAATGCTGCGAATTCAGGCGAAAGCAGTGATTTTTGCCATGGGATGCCGGGAGCGGACCCGGGGTGCGCTGGCGATCCCCGGGGAAAGACCCGCGGGCGTCTTTACAGCCGGGGTGGCACAAGCCTATATCAACCTTTCTAATCGCATGGTGGGAAAAGAAGTGGTGATTCTGGGCTCCGGGGATATCGGCATGATCATGGCAAGGCGCTTGACGCTGGAGGGAGCACATGT
>CAZROZ010000251.1:0-3034 GCA_964601745.1 uncultured Lachnospiraceae bacterium
TAGGAGGTTTAATGGGAGGGGACAATGTGGAAAATTATAAACTGAGTGAATATAAACTAAAGGGTTCTCCGATTGCTTATTATATCAGCGGAAATGCCCAGAAAGAATGGGGGCTGTTTCTGCACGCAGCTTTTGTGAATCATCATATGTTCCGGCAGCAGACCGATTATTTTCGGGATCAGTATAATTTGCTTATTCCGGATCTTATCGGTCATGGTCATTCTACTGATACGAAAAAAGGCGACAATATAGATAAAATGTCATTTTGGATTCATGAAATTCTGAAAAATGAGAAAATTGAGCAGATACACATTGTCGGGATTTCTTTGGGAGCTGTGTTGGCGCAGGATTTTGCGAATCAGTATCCTGAAAAGGTACAATCCCTTGCCTGCTTTGGGGGATATGATATCAACAATTTTGATTTATCCCTGCAAAAACAAAACAGCGGGGCGCAGATTGGCATGATGTTAAAAGCAATTTTTTCCGTCAAGTGGTTTGCAAAATCAAATAAAAAAATTTCTGCTTATACAGTGCAGGCACAGGAAGACTTTTATAAAATGAATATAGGGTTTCCGAAAAAATCTTTTATGTATCTGGCAGGTTTGAATAAGATGGTCAATGTTCGGGAAACCAATAAAAGAAATTATCCCCTGTTAATTGGCTGTGGTCAATACGATATCCCGATGGAATTGGCTGCCGTAGAGATGTGGAAGAAAAATGAACCGGAGTGCAAAGCAGTCATTTTTGAAGGGGCGGGACATTGTGTCAATATGGATGTGCCGGAGAAATTTCATGAGGTTTTAGAGGAATTTTGGAAATCTTCTCAAAAGAAGCCCTATTGTCACACCGACTGCGGCGCAAATGAAGGAAGCAGATGAATTTGCGGCAGAAATACATATTTTCTGTATGAATCATTAACCGAAAATCCAAGGTCTACTCCAAATCCCCTGCGCATACAATGTAAAAACAAGTATGGCAGGGGAATTTCTGTGAAAAGTTATATAGAAGAGAGAGCAATGGAAATCGCCAGATATATCATTGATAATAACACGACCGTCCGCCAGGCGGCAAAGCATTATGGGATCAGCAAAAGTACGGTACATAAGGATGTGACAGAGCGTCTCGCGCAGATACATCCGGCTTTGGCGGCGGAAGCCAGGAAAGTTCTGGATGTGAATAAATCAGAGCGGCATATCCGGGGTGGCCTTGCTACGAAAGAAAAATATCTGCATCAGTTAAAAATCTGACTTTTTTTCACAGAGGATTGACAAATGAAAAAAGTAGAGTAAAATAAAACTAAATTACTACACGGAAGTGAGAAACGAAGGTGCGCACATGAGAAAAAGTATCGGGAAGAAAATAATGTTAATGATGGCGCTTATCGGCGGCTTGATGGTGTTGGTCTGCGTGTTGAACGCGGCTTCGCTTTCAGTGATGGAAGAGCAGAACGCCGCGATAGAGCGTGAGGTGGAATCACTGCAGAAAGCGGCGCAGCACAATCATGTGGAGCAGGTTGAGCAGACCGCGGCAAACATCCATAAAACACTGGATGAAAACACGGATGAAACGAAGAATACACATATCTTTAATTTAGTATTGATAGGTGTGGAGACGGTCGTCATCATCATAGTGATGCTGGTCGTTGACAGAACCATCTCAAAGCCTGCAAAAAATGCCGCTGCCCGTCTCCGTGACATCGTGGAGGGCATCAAGCAGGACAGAGGGGATCTGACTCAGCGGATAGAAGTCACCACAAACGATGAGGTCGGACAGCTGGTAGAGGGCATTAACAGCTTCATAGGCAGCCTTCAGAATCTGATGTGCAAGGTGCAGGAGGAATCAAAAAAGATGATGACTTCTGTGGATGAGGTTACCGGACGTGTCGGAGAATCAAACGAAAGCGCAATGAGCGTTTCGGCGGCTACCCAGCAGCTGGCGGCGAGCATGGAGATCGTGGCGGCTACCCTGGAGCAGATCAGCCAGGGAAGCGACGAGGTTCTGCAGCGGGCGCAGGATATCAGCAAGAATGCGGACGAAGCCACTGAGAATGTGTCAGAGATCAAAGAGCGGGCGCAGTCCATGCACAGGGAGACTGTCGCAAACAAAGAGGCGGCAGTGGAAGTGTTCCAAGAAGTCGGCAACTCCCTCGCTGAGGCTGTGGAAGAAAGCCATAGTGTAGAAAGAATCAATGAATTGACAGGAAATATCCTTGACATCGCGAGCCAGACAAACCTGCTTGCGTTAAATGCCTCGATCGAGGCTGCCCGTGCAGGGGAAGCCGGCAAAGGATTCGCGGTGGTGGCAGATGAGATCCGCCAGTTAGCGGACAACAGCCGCGACACGGCAAACGATATCCAGAATATCAGCAACCTGGTAACGAACGCGGTGGAAAAGCTTTCCGCCAGCGCGACGAAGATGCTGAATTTCGTGAATGAAGATATCCTGAAAGACTATGATAATTTCGTGGGCATTGTGAGCCGGTATGAAGAGGATTCCGATAACACGCTGGTCGTCCTGACAGATTTTGCGGCAAAGGCGGCAGAGATGACAGACACCATGAAGAATATGGATCACGGCATCAGCAGCATCAGCGCGACGGTGGACGAGAGCGCAAAGGGCATCATGGGGGTTGCGGAGGATGCCACAAGGCTGGTGAATGCCATCGCCCAGATCCAGGAGGAGACGGAGAATAACCAGATCATTTCCAAAGAGCTGGAAAGTGAAGTAAGGCGTTTTGAGAAAGTATAAGACAGAGTTTTTGGATCGTACAACCTTTTTCGATCCTTCATAAAAAGAGAGATGCTGCCGCTGCAACGATGGGAAATCGTGCAGCGGCAGCTTTTTCGCCCTCTTTTCATGATAACGGTCATGAAAGCAGGGCTGCGCGCATAAAGAGAACACCATCCGCAGAATTGAAAGTTCCGGCAGGCGCTCATGAAAATGAGGCTGCGCGCATAAAGGGAACACCATCCGCAGAATTGAAAGTTCCGGCAAGTGGTCATGAAAATGAGGTCGCGCTCATAAAATGAAGATG
>CAZROZ010000252.1:0-3023 GCA_964601745.1 uncultured Lachnospiraceae bacterium
ACCTGCCACCGTTTTGGTGGTGATAAACTGATAGACCAGAATCAGGATGCCGATCAGAATCAGCACATTAGGGATTCCTTCATACAATGCCAGCCAGTAAAAGAACAGATTCACCACCGCCAGGAGGAAAATAGTTTTCGCCCAGAAAGCGGGAAGAGACGGCACAGAAAAATTGTACTGCTGTTTCTTTTTTCTGCTCCGCAGCAATAGGATAACGATCAGCACAGAGATACAGACACCCACAAAGATCGCGAAGAGATTGAGACTTTCCCCGCCGAACAGGTCCGGGATAAAATCAGAGCTGATGACCTGGAACATTTTCGGGAAGGGTCCGATGGTCTGTCCTTTCATGATAGCCATCGTAAGGCCGCGGAACACCAGCATGCCTGCCAGGGTAGCGATAAAAGCGGGAATCTTGACATAGGCCACCCAGAAGCCGTTCCAAGCGCCGATGAGAGTGCCAATGACCAGGCAAAGAAGAATCGTGGGAAGCACCGGCCAGTGATGATTGACCATCAAAATGCCAGCTACAGCGCCCACAAATCCCACAACAGAGCCCACGGACAGATCCACATTGCCGGTGATCAGGCACATGAGCATACCGATTGAGAGAATCAGGACATAACTGTTCTGCAGAATCAGGTTGGTCACATTCATGGGTTTTAACAAAATGCCGTCCATGGTAATCTGGAAAAACAATACAACTGCGATCAGCGCAAGCACCATCGTATATTCGCGGATATTATTTCCGACGATCTTTTTGATCTTCTCTAACATGATTCGCTCTCCCTCGCCTGTAGAATACAGCTCATGATCTTCTCCTGTGTGGCATGATCCCGGTCCATTTCCCCAACGATACGTCCCTCATTCATCACATAGATCCGGTCGGCCATGCCCAGCAGTTCCGGCATTTCCGAGGAAATCATCAAAACACTCTTGCCCTGATTCACCAGATCATTGATGATACAGTAAATTTCATATTTGGCTCCCACATCGATTCCCCGGGTGGGTTCATCCAGAATGAGCACATCCGGTTCGGTCATGATCCACTTGCCCAGAACGACTTTCTGCTGATTTCCCCCGGACAGATTCCCAGCGGTCTGAGAGAGCCCGGAAGTCTTGATGTTCAGTTTCTTGACATATTCCTCCGCCACCTGCACTTCCTTGTTCTCATTGACCACCATGTTCCTGCTGATATGGTCCAGGCTGGACAGACTGATATTTCTGCGGATATCCTCGTCCAGGATCAGGCCGGCATCTTTGCGGTCTTCCGTCACATAGGCAATCCTGTTTTTGATCGCGTCGCTGACATTGTGAATGTGGAGTTCCTGATTATCCTTATAAATTTTCCCGGAGATCTTGATTCCGAAACTGCGTCCGAAGAGACTCATGGCCAGCTCTGTGCGGCCGGCGCCCATCAAACCAGCGATCCCGACGATCTCTCCCTTCCGGACATTGATACTGACGTTGTCCACCACTTTTTTGTCCGGTACCATGGGCGAGTAGACATTCCAATTTTCCACCTGGAACGTGACCTCGCCCACATGCGGCTTTCGCTTGGGATAATAATCCACCAGGGGACGTCCCACCATACCGGTGACGATGCGGGAAAGCGACACGTCATCCGTTTTCGTATCAAGAGTTTCGATGGTGGAACCGTCCCGAAGAATCGTAATCTTGTCCGCCACAAGAGTCACTTCGTTCAGCTTGTGGCTGATCAAAATGGCGGTCATTCCCTCCTTTTTCAGGTCCTTTAGAAGATGCAGAAGGTGGAGAGAATCCTCGTCATTCAGGGACGCGGTCGGTTCGTCCAGGATCAGGAGCTTTGCCTGCCTGGAGAGTGCCTTTACAATCTCAACCAGCTGCTGTTTGCCTACACTGATATCCCGAACCAGCGTCTCACTGCTCTCTGCCAGTCCCACGCGCTGCAGGAGCTGCCTGGTCTGTTCGTGAGTCTGATCCCAATTGATGACGCCGTGGGAAGCGCATTCATTCCCGAGGTAAACATTTTCCGCGATGGTGAGATACGGCACCAGAGCCAGTTCCTGGTGAATGATGACGATCCCCTTTCTGGTACTGTCTTTGATGTCATGGAAACGGCATTCCTCCCCCTCATAATAGATGGTCCCGGAATAGGTCCCGTAGGGGTAGATTCCGCTCAGTATGTTCATCAGGGTCGATTTTCCCGCGCCATTTTCCCCGACCAGCGCATGGATTTCTCCCCGCTCCACGGTCAGGTTCACATCACTCAGAGCTCTCACCCCGGAGAATTCTTTCGTGATGTTCTGCATTTTCAAAATGATATCCGCCATTATGTCCCCCTATCAAAAGTACAGTGTTATTTCAGCTGATCTTCTGTGTAATATCCGGAGTCAATCAAGATCTCCTTATAGTTGTCCAGCGTGACCACCACCGGTTCCAGCAGATAAGATTCCACGACCTTGGCACCGTTGTTGTAAGTGGAAGTATCGTTGATCTCTGCCTGCTGTCCGCTGAGGATCGCGGTCACCATGCCCACTACCTTCTCCGCCAGCGCTCTTGTATCCTTAAAGATGGTCATATCCAGCTCCCCGGCGATGATGGATTTGATGGCAGCGGTCTCCGCATCCTGACCAGTCACGATGGGAAGCGGTTTCTCCTCGGTCCCATAACCGCTGTTCTTCAGAGAGGCAATAATGCCATAGCTCTGCAGATCCGTGGGGCAGAGCACCGCATCCAGGGAGCTGCCGTCAGAATAATTGGACGTGATCAGATTGTCCATACGAGCCTGCGTGGCTGCCAAATCCCAGTTTAAGATACCGCAGACATCCATGCCAAGCTGACCGGATTTCACCACCAATTTCCCCTCATCAATGTAGGGCTGCAGAACGCTCATGGCACCATCATAGAAGAAGAATGCGTTGTTGTCACCGGGATCTCCGCCGAATACCTCGATGTTGAAGGGCCCCTTGCCGTCTTTCAGTCCCAGCTGATCGACAATGTAATTGGCCTGGAGCACGCCTACTTTGAAGTTGTCAAAAGTG
>CAZROZ010000253.1:0-3018 GCA_964601745.1 uncultured Lachnospiraceae bacterium
TCCACCGTGGGCTTGCCGGGTCGGATACCCGGAATAAAACCGCCCTGTTTCTTCATATTGTTGGCGATATCCATAGGGTTGAACGTCACCGAAGTATAGAAGTAAGCGAAAAACACGATCATGGCGATATACAGCAGCACGCCCAGGGTATACTTGAATTCTCCGAAGCTGGAGAAATTAAACCAGGCGCTGGTATCGAGTACCTTCAGCATTTTCTGCCAGAACGTGGCACCGGCTCCGGACGCGGGAGCAATCCCCGCGAAAGAGGCGATCACGATGGGAGTGGAGAACAGAGAGCTGGCAAAAATAACCGGAATCACGCCTGCCGTATTGACCTTCAGCGGGATATTAGAACTCTGCCCGCCGATGAGCTTGCGCCCCTGCACCTTCTTGGCATACTGGACGGGAATTTTCCGCTCCGCATCCTGCAGGATCACCACGAATACCACCATAGCCAGGATGATCACCACAATCAGCACAGCTCCGATGATCCCCATGGTCACATTGCTGGCGCCGGTCACAAATTGACGGACTAGATTGCTGATGCTCTCCGGCATGGAGGAGACAATATTGAACAGCAGGATCATGGAAATCCCGTTGCCCTCCCCGTATTCGGTGATCTGTTCGCCCAGCCATACCAGGAAGGCAGTTCCCGCTGTCATGGAGGCGACCAGCACGATGAAATTGGTAAAGGTTAAGCCGCCCTCCAGAAGTCCCCTGTTTCCAAAGCCGATGGCGATGGCGGAACTCTCCAGAACAGCCAGAGCGATGGACAGATACCTGGTGTAATTGTCAATCTTTTTGCGTCCCTCTTCTCCCTCTTTAGACAATTCTTCCAGTGCTGGTATCGCGATGGTCAGCAGCTGCAGCACAATAGAGGAAGTGATGTAGGGGGAGATATTCAACGCAAATATAGACATCTGGGTAAAGGATCCGCCGGTCAGCGCATCCAGAAAGCCCAGATTCACCTGAGCGCCAAAAAACGAGGATACATACGCCCGGTTGATGCCGGGTGCCGCAATCAGACAGCCCAGACGCACAATCAGCAGACAGAGCAGCGTAAAGAGCAGTCTCTTGCGGATTTCTTTCACCTTCAAAGCGTCTCGAATCGTCCTAAACATCAGATCACCTCAGCATTTCCACCAAGTGCCTGTATCTTCTCCGCGGCCTTCGCACTGTAGGCGTTTACCTTTACATCCAGTTTCTTGGTCAATTCTCCCTTGCCCAGAATCTTCACGCCGTCTCTCGGATTCTTGATCAAGCCTGCCTGCTTCAAAGTCTCAACGGTCACGACAGTGCCGTCCTCAAACCGCTCCAGAGCGGACACATTGATGGCGACAATTTCTTTGGAATTACGGTTCGTGAAGCCCCTCTTTGGAAGTCTCCGGTACAGAGGCATCTGGCCGCCTTCAAAACCAGGCCTTGGAGCGCCGGAACGCGCCTTTTGACCTTTATGTCCCTTTCCTGCTGTCTTCCCGTTGCCGGAGGCATGACCGCGGCCTCTGCGAAAGCTGTCGCTGTGTTTGGAACCTTCTGCAGGTTTTAAATCTGATAAGTTCATAATTCATTCCCTCCGGGTGTTAAATTTCTTCCACCTTTACTAAGTGCTTTACCTGAAACACCATTCCCTGGGTAGCTGCGTTATTGGGCAGCACCACGGAATGATGCAGTTTCTTCAATCCCAGCGCGGCGACGGTTGCTCTGTGTTTGGGAATCGCGCCGATGGTAGACTTTACTAAAGTCACTTTTAACTGATCAGCCATTTCTTCCTCCTTCGCGCGTTACCGGGTCAGCTCTTCCACCGACTTACCCCGCAGTCTCGCCACCTGCTCCGGCGTCTTCATCTGCTGCAGGCACGCCAGGGTAGCCATCACCACATTCTGCTTATTGTTAGAGCCCAGGGATTTGGTACGGATATTCTTGTATCCGGCCAGCTCCAGCACGTTCCGGGCGGGACCGCCGGCGATGATACCTGTGCCTTCCGGTGCCTGCTTCAGCAGAACATGGGCACTGCCGTAATTGCCCTCATAGTCATAGGGAATACTGCCGCTCTCCGTCACAGGAACGTTCATCAGATTCCTGGCGGCAGCCTCTTTGCCCTTGCGGATGGCCTCCGGAATCTCCACGGCCTTCCCCAGACCGGCACCCACGTGACCATTCTTATCTCCCACTACGACAAGAGCGGAAAAGCGCATATTGCGGCCGCCCTTGACCGTCTTGCAGACACGTTTGATAGCCACTACTTTATCTTCTAATTCCAACTGACTCGCGTCAATGATTGTACGTTTCATCTGTCTCCCTCCTGTCAGAATTCCAGGCCAGCTTCACGCGCCGCATCCGCCAATGCCTGTACCTTCCCCTGGTAAATGAATCCACCCCGGTCAAATACCACGGTGGTGATTCCCTTCTCCAGTGCTTTCTTGGCAATCGTCTTGCCTACGCAGGCGGCTGCCTCCACGGTATCGGTATATTCGCACTGCTCTCTGACCGCCGCCTCCAGAGTGGAGGCCGCTACCAGCGTCGTGCCTGCGGTGTCGTCAATAATCTGGGCATACATATGCTTATTGCTGCGGAATACGGACAACCTGGGTCTCTCAGCCGTGCCGGCCAGATGATGACGCAATCTTCTATGCTTTTTTTCGCGAACCTGCGTTCTATTACCTTTATTAACCATTGTCCCGGCTCCTTTCCTTACTTCTTCCCGGTCTTGCCGACTTTGCGTCTGATCACTTCATCCGCATATTTGATGCCTTTGCCTTTATAAGGTTCCGGAGCTCTCTTGCTTCTGATCTCAGCGGCATATTGGCCCACTTTCTCTTTATCGATTCCCTTTACGATGATCTTATTCTGGCCGTCTAGCACTGACTCCAGCCCCTCCGGGTCCACCATCACCACAGGATGAGAATAACCAAGAGACAGCGTCAGTTCCCGTCCGGATTTCGCCGCGCGGTATCCGACTCCATTGATCTCCAGCACTTTCTGGTACCCCTCAGTGACGCCCACCACCATATTGTGGAT
>CAZROZ010000254.1:0-2994 GCA_964601745.1 uncultured Lachnospiraceae bacterium
CGGTCTCCCACCAGAACCTAAATCTGGCGCGTCTGCCAATTCCGCCATATCCGCATTTTCGAAATTGCGGATTCATTATACCCGGGGAAGAAGAGTTTTGTCAAGATAAAGGTATTTGCTATCTGAAAAAGAAAAGCACAGAGAAAAGGAGGAAAATCTGGATGGAGAGACAATTGTTAGTTGAATATGCTGATTTGGTGGTTCGCAGCGGAGTTAACCTGCAGCCGGGACAGGCGCTGCAGATTGGTGCCCCGATCGGGCAGGTGGATTTCGTGCGGCTTTTGACGGAAAGCGCATATCGAAACGGCGCGAAGAAAGTCAGGGTGGACTGGACCGATCAACCTTTAAGCAAGCTGCATTATCAATATCAAACTATGGAAACAATCTGCCAGATAGAGGACTGGGAGGAAGAACGGATGAAGCATGACTCCCAGGAACTGCAGCCTATGATTCGGATTCTCTCTGAGGACCCGGATGGACTTGACGGGGTGGATCCCGAAAAGATGCGGCAGTCTTCCATTGCCAGATACAATCGGTTTTCTGTCTACAGGGACGCCATGGAGAACAAGTATCAGTGGACCATCTGTGCGGCGGCGGGAAAAGAGTGGGCGCAAAAGGTATTCCCGGATGCGACTCCTGAGCAGGCGGTGGAGATGCTGTGGAAGAAGATTCTGGACTGCGTTTACGTGACGGGAAAAGGCGATGCAGTGGAAGCGTGGGAGCGGCATGATGCCGATTTTGACGCCAGATGTAAATGGTTGAATGAGAGGAAATTTGATCATTTGGTTTACAAGGACGTGAACGGGACAGATTTTACGGTCTGGCTCAGTGACAGGATCTGCTGGCAGGGAGGGGAGGAACGGCTGGCCTCCGGCCTGAAATTCAATCCCAATATGCCCACAGAAGAAATCTATACGACTCCCATTTCCGGCAGAGCACAGGGAACTGTGGTGAGCAGTAAGCCCTTGTCCTTTGAGGGAAAGATCATTGAGGATTTTTCCTTTACCTTCACCGATGGAAAGGTGACGCAGTGCCGCGCCAGGAAAGGAGAGGAAGCTCTGAAAACCATCATTTCCAGGGATGAAGGTGCCAGCAGGATCGGCGAGATTTCTCTCGTGCCCTATGATTCTCCGATCTCTCAGTCGGGACTGCTCTATTACGAGACGCTGTTCGATGAGAATGCCAGCTGCCATATCGCGCTGGGCCGCGGCTTTTCCAATTTGTTGGAAGGATATGAAAACGGCACCAAGGAGGACTGGAAGAAGGCCGGCATCAATGATTCCATGATCCACATGGATTTCATGGTGGGCACTCCCACACTGGACATCACTGGCGTGCGGCGGGACGGCACGGAGATCCCGGTATTCCGGAAAGGAAAATGGGCGTTCTAAAAGGAACACAGTGTCATGCATGAACCGGCAGTGTCATTCATAGGGAAGATCTGGACTGATGTAATAAATTTGTGCGGTGAATTTTAACAAATTTGCAATATTCCTGTTATTGACATTCTACAGCTTTAGAATGATAATCAATGCGATAGGTGTTATCCCTTCAGACTAGAGTTTTGGAGGGATTTTTCTTGAAAAAGCAATGTAAACACAGATAAAGCTGCTAAACAATGCCTTTTCTGAAGGAATCGCACTGTATCCTTTGTAGGGGTCAGATGACGTCTTTTTACACAAGGTCTTCAGGAAATTTTTGTAAAAAGCAGTGTGGAAGGGGAAAGTATCATGGATCGGAGGCAGAGAGAACTGCGCAGAAGGAGAAGAACCCGCAATCGCCGTCTGACTGCGCTTTGCATTGCTTTGTTGGTGATACTTTCTGTTCTTCTCAGCGTCCTGCTGGTGCGGACCCAGAGGAAGGCGGCCGAGCAGGAGGAAGTAGCGAAAGCGCTGGAGGCCGTGGTGAAAGAGCGGGAGTCTGCCAGGGACGAGGCAGAGCAGGAACGGGATGCGCTGAATGACACCGTGGCAGTCCTAGAGCAGTCCAATCAGGACAATCTGGATCAGATCGCTTCGCTTCGGAAACAGCTTTCTGCCTATGAAAAGGGGAAGACGCCGGATCCGGACGACGCACCGGCGTATCAGAGCAAATATCCGGACCTCTACGCTTATACCAGGCTTGGCAGCGGGTCAGAGAAAAAGACAGTTTACCTGACTTTTGACGACGGCCCCTCCGGAAATACGCTGGATATTCTGGATGTCCTGGATAAGTATCAGGTGAAGGCCACTTTCTTTGTGGTACATAAAGATCAGGCGAAATTCCAGGATTTGTATCAGGAGATTGTGAAGCGGGGGCACACGCTGGCGGTTCACTCCTATACACATCAGTACAAGCAGATCTATAGTTCTGTGGATGCCTTTTTAAGTGATTTTAATAAGATGTATGAATTCCTGGAGGATTCTGCCGGTGTGAGAGCCCGGTTTTTCCGTTTCCCCGGTGGCAGCAAGAATAGTTATAACGAGGAAATCTATCTGGATATCATCAATGAGATGGAGCGCCGGGGATTCACGTATTTTGACTGGAACGTGGATGCCGGCGACGCGGTGGGTGCCACCAAGGCAGAGGCGAGGAAAAATGTGATCGACGCCGTGCTGGACCGCTCCGGGGTATCTGTGGTGCTGATGCATGACGCCTCCAACAAGGCAGATATCGTATCGCTTCTGCCGGAGATCATTGAGACATTGCAGAAAGAAGGGTACACCTTCAAGGCGATCACGGAGGATACAAGGCCGGTGCAGTTTTCACGAAAGTAAGCTGGGGAAGCACTCTAGCATAGACCAGAGAAAAGAAATCAGAAAAATTAAGGGAGATTCTGAGGAAGCGCAGTTTCAGAGAGAGGAGCTGCGCTTTTTTCATTTTATGATTGGATCCTTCCATTTCGTGATCGGCTTTTGTGTGTATATTTTTATGCATATCTATATGCAGTGCCTCATGTGGCATTTTGTTGTATGAGGTGTTGATTTCTGTAAAGAACAGGTTGAAGAATCGTCT
>CAZROZ010000255.1:0-2965 GCA_964601745.1 uncultured Lachnospiraceae bacterium
GAACTGCGGCTGCGTACGCCCGATGAGGTAAAGAAATTCCAGAAGATCATCGCCAACCGGGACGCCATCTTGAATGACGCGGAGGCCAAGGCGGACGCCACCGTCCGGGAAGCGGAGAACCGGGCCCAGCAGCTGGTCAGTGAGCACGCCATCACCCAGGAGGCCTATTCCAGAGCGGACAGCATCGTGAGCCAGGCATCAGCAGACGCCCAGCAGATCCTGGCGGAGGCCAACGAAGAGGCCAACCAGGTGCGACAGGCCGCTATGAGTTATACCACCGATATGCTGAACAGCCTGGAGAGCATCCTTACCTCTACTATCAATGATACGCAGAATTATTATGATAATCTGCTTGCCTCCCTGCAGAATCACCTGAACACGGTGCTGGGCAACCGGCAGGAGCTCTACGGCAATTCCTATGAAGCCCCGGATCCGGTAGAGACAATTATGAATGCCCCGCCGGAAGAGTATCCACCGGAATTTGACGACACAGATTTCATGAAGCATGTGGAGTAGGGAAGCAGAAGGAGAGAAGAATGAAATGCCCATATTGCGGTGCCCCGAATACGAGAGTCATTGATTCCAGGCCATCGGATGAGAATAATTCCATTCGACGCAGGCGGGTATGCGATGCCTGCTCGAAGCGCTTTACTACGTATGAAAAAGTGGAATCGATCCCTTTGGTGGTGATTAAGAAGGACCAGAATCGGGAGCCCTACGACAGGGAAAAGATTGAAGCGGGGATTTTCCGCTCCTGTCACAAACGTCCTATCTCCGTGGATCAGATTAAGAATTTGGCTGACGAGGTGGAGGCGGAGATCTACAAAAGGGAGGAGCGAGAGATCAGGAGCAGCGTCATCGGGGAGATCCTCATGGAGAAGCTGCGCAAACTGGACCCGGTCGCCTATGTGCGTTTTGCCTCAGTATATCGAGAGTTTAAAGATGTGAATACCTTCATGGAAGAATTGCAGACCTTTTTGAAGGAGCAATGATCGGCTCCTCGATAGCTTGCCGTGGAACGAAAAAGCAGTGATTGCTCCTCGATAGCTTGCCGTGGAACGAAAAAGCAGTGATCACTCCTCGACAGCTTGTTGTGAAATGAAGGAGTGGTGCTTACTTCCCGACAGCCTGCTGCGGAATGAAGGAGCGGTGATCGCTTCTTGACGGCTTGTTGCGGAACGATAGATTCCTTTGCCTTAAGGAAGTTCAATTTTTACTGTTACCCATAAAAACTAAATTTTGCATTTCCCCATAAAAACGAAAACCCCCTTTCCAAAAGAAAAGCAGAAGGATCGCCTCCTGTTGCTCTCTTGGAAAGGGGTTCCTTTTTAAAAATGAAAGATATTTTTACTTCTCTTTATCTGGAAGGATCTCCAGCAGTACTTTATCAATCCGGTTTTTCTCTACTGCCTCTGCGGTGAAGCGAATCCCGTCTTCCTCCACGGTCTCGCCCCGTTCCGGCAGATGATCCAGCAGACAGATGACATAGCCGGCGATGGAATCATATTCCTCGGAGGAGAGGTCAAGCCCCAGCGCCTCATTGACGTCCTCCAGCTTGGTGACGCCGTCGATGCGGTAAAGGGAATCAGAGATCTTTTGAATCGGTTCCTCCTCATCTTCATCATATTCGTCCCGAATCTCGCCGACGATCTCCTCCAGCAGATCCTCCAGCGTGACCATCCCTACGGCGGCACCGTATTCATCCAGCACGATAGCCACGGAAATCCGCTTTTCTCGCATTTCAATCAGCAATTCCGAGGTCTTCTTATACTCATAGGTATAGAACGGATCCCGCATCATTTTCCTCAGGTCAAAAGCCTGCTCCTGAATCCCCTGGAAGAAGACATCTTTCAGGTGCAGAATGCCGATTATATTGTCCCGACTCTCCTCATAGATGGGAAGGCGGGAGTATTTATTTTCGTTAAATGCCTCTACCATTTCATCGTAAGTGGCATCAATGTCAAGACAATTCATGTCAACCCGGGGCACCATCACATCTTTGGCATAGGAATCGCCGAAATCCACCACATTGGTAATCATGCGGCGCTCCTCACTCTCGATGACGCCCTCCTCGTGACTGACGTCAACGATGGTTCTCAGTTCGCTCTCGGTCATTTGCGTTTCCCGCTTATTTTTGTCAATGCCAAGCAGACGCATGATGCCATTGGCAACTCCATTTACCAGTACCACGATGGGATTGAAAATCTTGATCAGAAACCAGATGATGCCGGAATAAACCAGCGCCAGCCGGTCCGTGTACAGCGTCGCGATAGTCTTTGGGAGAATCTCGCCGAAAATCAGGATTAAAAAGGTGAGAATACCGGTGGCAATTCCCACCGCGTAATTTCCCCAAATCGAAATAGCCAGGGACGTCGTAAGAGAAGAAGCGGAGAGATTGACCAGGTTATTGCCGATCAGGATCATTCCCAGCATCTTCGAGGGCTCCTCCATCAATTGAAGCACGCGCTGGGCTTTCTTTGATCCCTCCTCCGCCATGGAGCGCATGCGGATTTTGTTGGCAGAGCACAGGGCAGTCTCTGCCGAGGAAAAAAACATAGATAAGAAAACTAGTACAAAAACGATGACTATCTTCGCAATGTCAGCAGGGTCCAACCAAAATCACCTTCCTTTTTCTGGGGAATGAACTGAAAGAATTTCTGCCTCCCTTTTTTCTGTCGATTCCTCCTCCATGGAGAAATTGGAAGGGAGCGGATGTCATTTCCCACATTGGACAAATATTTGCTGATTCTTCATGGATATGTAAATTTTAAGAGAGATTAAGTAAATACAGGCCACGCGCAAAACCGAACTGTCTTATGCATGCTCTCCTTAAAATTGTTACGTATTGTAGCGAAATTATTGGATTCTGTCAACGTACTATGAAAGCCCAGTCGCAATGTTCAGGCGGATGGACTGCTTGCAGTCCAATCCGCCTGAACATTAGCGACGCTAACCGTATGAGCAA
>CAZROZ010000256.1:0-2963 GCA_964601745.1 uncultured Lachnospiraceae bacterium
AGCTTTCGTCACGGACCCAGCCGCCGTCGATTACAAATTCGTGGGACAGCAGCCCATCACCCTGCGCCAGGGCAGAAAGGAAGAGACTGTCACCCTGACCATTCAGGACACCACACCGCCCACCGCGGAATTTCAGGACTTGTCCGTCTACACCGGCACCGTCCTGAAACCGGAGGATTTTGTCGTCTCCAGTTCAGATCTCTCCGGCACCACCGCCAGCTTTGCGGTGCCGTTCACCTCTGCGCGGCAGTATGGGACCAGCACGGTGACTGTCATCGTCTCTGACCCTTATGGGAATCAGATTTCCCATGACTGCACGCTGAACTGTGTCTGGCTGAAAGAGGCTGTGACCATCGAATTGGGGAAGGAACTGACGAAGGAAGACGTCCTCATGGACATCAAAGATGAGGCGATGGTGTCACAGGATGATATTGATGCCATCAATAAATCATCGGTGGGAGAGTACACCATCACCAGCAGTTCTTCTGGTATGACGCTGAATTGCAAGGTGACTGTGGTGGACACGACACCGCCGAAATTGACGCTCCGCTCTGTCGACGTTCTCATGGGAGGAAAGGCTTCCCTGAATGATTTTGTAAAATCCAGCTCTGATCTCTCCGGTGATGTGAAGCTGGAGCTGCTGACCAAATTAACATTCACCGACTACGGGACTCAGAACGTACGGATCAGCGCCACTGATAAATTCGGCAATAAAGTCGTGAAAGACACGACATTCAGCATACTCCGGGATACGACACCGCCCGCTATCTCTGGTCTTTCCAGCATGACGGTGAATAAAAATTCCTCTCCGAATTACAAGAAAGGGGTCTCCGCCCGGGATAACGTAGACGGAAAAGTCTCCTTCACCTATGATGACAGCAAGGTAAACTTGAAGAAGGCAGGCACTTACTACGTGATCTATACTGCCAAAGATAAAGAAGGCAATAAGGCCTCCGTCCGACGTACCGTCGTGGTAAGGCACGATCAGGCGGACACCAATGCGTTGGTGGCTTCCTGGGCGAAGAAAGCCGGTAACACGCCTATGAAGATGAAAAATTATGTCCGGGATCACATCGGCTATACCCACAACAACGGCGGCAGCGATCCGCTCTGGTACGGCTTGAATAACAAATTGGGGGACTGCCTTGTGCACGCCAAAGTACTCCAGGCCATCCTGAATTATAAAGGATATGAGACAAAACTGATCTGGACCACGGACCGTTCCCACTACTGGGTGATGGTAGAGCTGGGCGGGTACTGGCGGCATATTGATGCTACCCCGGGCGCCAGACACGGCAGCACCGGTTTGATGACGGATCAAGAGCGTCTGGATCACCTGCAGGGCAGAAAGTGGAAATTCTCCAACTGGCCAGCCGCAGAATAAACTCCCATGCCCCACCTATGTGGCACCACCATGGATGAAAGCCCATCACAATTGGGGAAAGGAAAAATAAGAAAAACCACGGGAGGCACCCTTTGAGCTTCGACACACCTGTTTTTCTCTGTCTATTTTTGCCGCTGCTTCTCCTGCTGTATGGAGTCATCCGCTCCGTCCGCTGGAGAAATGGCTTGCTTCTGCTCAGCGGCTTTCTTTTTTATGCTTTCGGCAGTCTGCAGGGACTCTTGATTCTCCTGCTTTTCTCTATTGTCAATTATCTGCTTGACATGCTACTTCTCCGGATCCCCTCTGGGACGCCCAGCCGCAAATGGGTTCTGACTCTCGGCGTTGCCGGCAATCTGCTTTTCCTCGTGATCTACCAGTATCTTGATTTCTTACTGGGGGAGGTGCTGCACCTGTCTCACGGGAATCTGGGACTGGCGGCACCACTGGGGATCTCCTTCTTCACGTTCAAGGCGATCTCCTGCCTGGTGGATCTCGCCCGAGGTAAAATAGAGCGGTTTTCGTTTTTCGATTTTCTGCTCTATCTGTCCTTCTTTCCCCAGGTGCTGGCAGGTCCCATCACCCGCTTTGCCCCGTTTCAGGCGCAGCTTCAAAAGAGGGAAAAGGGAGAGATCGCAGACGGACTGCGACGTTTTGTGTGCGGCCTCGGCAAAAAGTTGATCTTCGCCGGACTCCTTTCACAGACCGCAAATGGCGTCTTTGACCTGGATCCTGCCGCGCTGGACATCCGCCTAGCCTGGCTGGGCGCTATCTCCTACATGCTGCAAATTTATTTTGATTTTTCCGGCTACAGCGACATGGCCATTGGCTTAGGGCAAATGTTCGGTTTTTGCACGGAGGAGAACTTCCGGCATCCCTATATCGCCGCCTCTCTCAAGGATTTCTGGAGTCGCTGGCATATTTCACTGACGTCCTGGTTCCGGGATTATCTCTATATCCCTCTGGGCGGCAATCGGAAAGGCACCGTGCGGACCGCGGTGAACAAATTCCTGGTCTTTCTGATGAGCGGACTGTGGCACGGCGCATCCTGGACTTACCTGATCTGGGGCGCCTGGCACGGACTTTTCTCCGGCCTGGAGAGCTCTTCCATTCTCAAGCCGGATAAATGGCGCATCAAATGCTTGCGGCATCTCTACACCCTGCTGGTGGTCTGCCTGGGCTTTGTATTTTTCCGCTCAGCCACCTTGTCCCAGGCACTGCATATCCTGGGCGCCATGTTCACTGGATTTTCCTTCACCGCAGCGGGGACCGTGGCACTCCACACTCTGCTGACACCCGCTGCCATAGTGCTACTCCTGTTGGGAGCCGTATGCTGTCTCCCCTGGTCCGTCTATTTCAGGAAAAATCCTGCTGTCTATAAAAAACTGGAACCATTCTCCTATCTGGGTGCGCTGGCAGTATTTTTGTTCTGTCTGCTGCGGCTGGCGGCAGGTGGATTTTCTCCTTTCATCTACACGCAATTTTGAGGATCTGTTATACGTAATTTTGGAGGTCTGTTACACGCAATTTTGAGGAGCTGTTACATGCAGTCTTGATGGTCTGTTACACGCAACTTTGAGGA
>CAZROZ010000257.1:0-2959 GCA_964601745.1 uncultured Lachnospiraceae bacterium
GCTGGGTGGGCGCGAAGATATTGACTGAGCAGGCACTGGGAAAGAAGGATACCAACGGGGTCTATCTGGGAAAAGATGGTTATCTGCTGGAGAAGTGGGAGGAGAGTGACTTTACCTCCTCTCTGGCGGTGAGAAATAAAAAAGCGCTCTCCGCGTTCCTAAAAGCCTGGGAGACGCGACTGGGGGAGGGACACGTGCAGGCACTCTTGGTGCCAGGCAGTGCTTCGATTCTCAAAGAGAAACTTCCCTCCGGGGCGGTTCCCTTTGATGAGGTCAGTCTCCTGGCTTCCTGGAAGGAAGAGCTGCCGGGGCTCCTGGATCTCCCGCAGGTCTTTGCAGAGTCGGAGGAGCGGGACCTTTATTATCGGACGGACCACCACTGGACGACTCCCGGCGCATACGAGGCATATCGTGCCTGGGCGAAGGAAGCAGGACTCTCTCCAGTGGAGCAGGACTCGTTTTCTTATGAAACGCTGACGGATTCTTTCCGGGGGACGATCTACGCCAAGGCCGGTACTTTTCTGACGAAATCGGAAAAAATCCTGGCTCCGATTTTCCCAGGGGAAATTTCTGTGCGCTATGATGAGGGGGAGCAGACAGCGGATTCTCTTTACTCCCGCAATAAGCTGACGACCAATGATCCGTATGCTGTGTTCCTGGACGGAAATCACGCTGTCAGCCGAATTGTCAGGCCTGAGGGAGAGGGAACCTTGCTGGTGATCAAGGATTCGTTTGGGAATTGCTTTATCCCCTTCGCGGCGCAGAATTACCGGCAGATCCTGGCAGTAGACCTGCGCTATTTTGCCGGCTCTCTGACGGATTATATTGAGCAGGAGAATGTGACAGATATCTGCGTGCTCTATCAGTTGCACGGGTTTGTGACGGAGCGGACCGTCTACCGACTGGGTGTCGATTTGCCGGAGGATTGACTACGGGAATGGACTGGTGCCGCGGCATGCCGGGAAATTGACGAAAATCGAGGGAAAAAAGAAATTCGCTCTGCTTTATTTAGGGAAATTCGTTCTACATGAGGAAAAGGAAGGGGATTATCATGACGAGGGAGGAAAACCGGGAGACAAAGGGTATGCCGGATACGGAGAGCAGTTCGGTGGAGGTGGAAAAGGCTGCCTCTCATCAGCCGAAGCGGTTTCGTTTCGCCTGCTTGAATGCTCTGCAGCTCAAAGTGCTGGCCATGGCGCTGATGCTCTGTGATCATTTGTGGGCGACACTCTTGCCGCAGTTTCGATTTTTGACCGCCATCGGCAGGCTGGCTTTTCCCATCTTTGCCTTTCAACTGGTAGAGGGCTTTTATGAGACGAAGAATCGTAAGCGCTATCTGGGACGAATGTTTCTCTTTGCTCTGATTGCGGAGATCCCCTTCAATTTAATGCTGGGCGGTTCACTGACCTTTCCTTTCCACCAAAATGTGCTTTTTACCTTCTGCATCGGTCTGCTGATGATGAGCGGATTGGAAAAAGCCAAACAGATGAATCGGTTTGCCGGCATTTTGACCGCGATCTGCTGTGTGCTGGCGGCGATGATCGTCGGCGCCGTTACCTTCGTGGATTATCAGCATTATGGGGTATTGATGATTTTGGTGTTCTACCTGGCGCGAAATCTGGATGAGATAGCGCAGGAGAGCAGATTCCCCGCTCTCGGCTGGCTGATCCAGCTGGTGGGAATGGTGTTGATCAATTGGAATCTGATGGGTGGTCTGGTTTATCCGCTTCACCTCTTCGGCAAACTGGTGGAAATCCCTCAGCAGGGTTTCGCCGTGCTGGCGCTGATTCCGATCTGGCTTTACAACGGCAAACAGGGGCCTCATAACCGGGCAATTCAGATCGCCTGCTATGCCTTTTACCCGGTGCACGCATTGGTGCTGGGACTGCTGATGATCCTGCGGTATGGCATGTGACAAACCTATCTCATGTGAGGACTTTCATTGCAAATAATTAGAAATTAGAGAAGTAAGAAACCCCCTGCGAAATTGACAGGGGGCTTTCATTTATGTTGATGCCCCGTATGTGGAGCATGAGAGTCTACTTCACTCACTCCTCCTCTTGATTGTCCGACTTGCCTAGAACGTCCCAAGGTGTCACCATGCCCAGCAATTTGCCTTTCGGTGTACCGTCCTGGGTGAGAAAAATTGCGGCGAGGCGTTTCCCTCGGGTGACGACCTCGAACGCTTCCTGGGCATCCAGAAAAGTGGCGTCCGGCGACAGAAAATGAAAGGTCTCACTGCAGTGGCAGGAGATGGGAAGAAACTCCGCCAGGTCGCCTAGGAGGGCATCTTTTCGAAGAGTTCTATCTGGATAAGAGAGCTGATAGGAAAATAGGGTGCTGACGCTGAATACGCCGATCAGCGTGCCATTTTGGACCACGGGTACGTGGGAGTATCCCCGTTTCTCCATGAAGCGCATGAGCTCATAGACTTTGGATTTCAGGGAAGTCTGCAGCAAGTCTTTTGCAGGCGTGGCATACTCTATGATCCGCGGCGGCTGCTTCACGTAGGACAGTACTTTGTCCAGCACCTCGATCAATCCGGAGGCGGGCTCTACAATGGGCTCCCCGTCGATGTCCGAGCGGTGGGAGAGCAGATTGCGGATCTCCCGGCAGAGATCCAGATCCTCTCGAAAGGGAGCGCCTTCTCTGCTGTGGGCGAAGGTGTAGACCGCACTGCTGGTGTGCCGGTTTTCCCGGTCATAGCGGGCGGTGAGAAATTCTTCCAGTTCCTTGTAGCGATATAAAAATTCTCGTGTCTTGTGCTCCATCTATTGTGTTCTCCATTGTGAAAAAACGATTTATTGCTCTTCCTCCAGGGGGATGTTAAAAACTACTTTTTGTGAAATGATTCTACCATGAACCGGGAGGGGATACAAGGAAAAGCCGACGAATCACCGGCACCTTAACTTGTGAACCAAAAGTTGAATTTGGGGCACTAAACACGGACTTAGACAGA
>CAZROZ010000258.1:0-2936 GCA_964601745.1 uncultured Lachnospiraceae bacterium
GAGAATATCCGTCAAAGTGGTATAGGGGATGCCGCTGTTCTTAGACAAGCGGTACTTTGACATATTGCGGTTTGCCATTATTTCATTTATCATCATTGAAATCACCTGCCTTGCAAGATATTATATCGGTTAACCGTGATATTTTCAATAGTTTCTCCAAAAGCTCGGTTTTTAGTATGACGGGAATGCCCGCGTTCTGCCCCAATAATGGCAGGAAGTGTATTGTTGTATGAATGTGCCGACCGAGCCGACAGGCGAGACCCTGGAGACTTGTTCCCATCCTGGTCTATCCGGAGAGAGCTGAGGTTCACATCCTTGACCGCATCGCAGAGCATCCGCCCACTCATTGCGACTGGGCTTTCGTAGTACATCACATGACATGAAATGACGTGAATCGAAAGGAGATTTTGTAAAATGCCTAAAATCTTTGCATCTAACTCCCCCGCAATCACGGAGAGGGAGAAACAACACGCGGCACTTTCCCGGCAGGCGGCTGGGGAATGTGTGGTACTTTTGGAAAATGACGGCACATTGCCGTTAAAGCCATGCCGGATTGCGCTGTACGGCATGGGAGCTCGGCATACAATCAAGGGAGGCACCGGTTCCGGTGACGTGAATACGCGCAGCAGTGTGAACATTGAGACCGGGCTGCGGGAAGCCGGTTTTGAAGTCACGACGGGTTCCTGGCTGCGGCGCAATGAGGAAAAGAGAACGAAGGCCTACCGTTCTTACCTGGAATCCGTTCCCGGAATGGCGGAAGAAGAAGGCTGTTCTGAGTTTCTTGCGACATTTTACCGTCCTTACCGCGATCCAGCTCCAGAGAAGATTCTGGAGGAAGATATCACTCTTTCAGATTCTGACACCGCCATTTATGTGATCTGTCGCAATTCCGGAGAGGGAGCGGACCGCTATAACAGGCGCGGCGATTATCAGTTGTATGAAGAGGAGAAAGAGCAGCTGACTCTATTGGGAGAGAAGTATCCATCTGTGATATTGGTTTTAAATATCGGTGGTGTCATGGATCTAAGTGAAGTGAAACAGATTCCGGGCATCAATGCGGTCGTGCTGATGAGTCAGCTGGGGAATATGGGCGGACAGGTCCTCTCTGATGTGCTGACCGGCCTGGTGAATCCCTCCGGCAGACTGACCGATACCTGGGCGAAATCGTACGCGGATTATCCCGCCTCCGCATCTTTCAGCCATAACGATGGGAACATTGACGACGAGTATTATGCGGAAGGGATCTATGTGGGCTATCGCTATTTTGATACGTTTGGCGTGGAACCTCTCTACCCCTTCGGATACGGGAAAAGCTATACCGATTTTGAGGTGAAGACGGAAAACGTATCGGTGGAGCACGGCATCGTATCTGTCACAGTTCAGGTGAAAAATACAGGAAATTATGCCGGAAAAGAAGTGGTTCAGGCTTATTATTCTTCCCCAGTCGGCATGATTCCCAAGCCGTATCAGGAACTGGCTGCCTTTGCCAAGACAAGAGAACTGCAGCCGGGGGAAAAGGAAAAACTCCTTCTTAAGTGGCCGGTTCAGAGTATGGCCTCCTATTGCGAAGCATGTGCCGCCTGGGTTTTGGAGGCGGGAGCGTATCTGGTCCGGGTGGGTGTGCATTCCCGCTGTACCGAGACTGTTGCAGTGCTGTTACTCGACAAGACGGTGAAAACCGAAATCTGTCGGAATTTGTTCCGGGATGCAGATCCAGTGAAGGAAATAGAGGCACCGATTCTCAGCTCTGTAAGTGGAGACAGATGGCAGGAGCTGGAGAAAACCGTGGGAGTGCCCCAGATTGTGATGGATTCAGACACGATTGAAACCCGGCACGTGACCTATCAGGGAGAACGCCAGGCATATACTTCCGCTCAAACGGAGAGATTGACTATGGCAGAGGTGAGGGCAGGCAGCTGCACCCTGGAGGAGATGGTCTCCCAGATGAGTGTGGAAGAACTAGCCTCATTTTGTGTGGGCACGCTGCGGCAAGACGGAGGCTCTGTCGTCGGGAATGCTTCGTCCATCGTGCCTGGTGCCGCGGGGGACAGCTCTTCCATCTGCCAGGAGAGCCGGGGGATCAAAAATATGATCATGGCAGACGGCCCGGCAGGTCTCAGGCTGCAGCCCGTTTTTAAGACGGACAAAGAAGGACGTCTTCTGCCCGGCGGTGCTATCCTGGGGGACCTTGTGGAGCCCTTTGATCCCTGTTACACTGAGGAAAATTCCAATACGTATTATCAGTACTGCACTGCCATACCAATCGGCTGGGCACTGGCGCAGTCCTGGAATCCGAATATGCTGGAAGGAATTGGCTTTATGGTGGGAGAAGAGATGGAGCAGTTCGGCGTGGATCTCTGGTTGGCACCGGCTCTGAATATCCACCGGGATCCGCTGTGCGGACGAAATTTCGAATATTATTCGGAGGATCCTCTGGTGGCGGGCAAGGCGGCAGCGGCCATCACCAGAGGTGTTCAGCGCCATCCGGGAAAGGGAACGACAATCAAGCATTTTGCTGCCAATAGCCAGGAGGACAATCGATATTTCACCAATTCCCATATTGGAGAACGCGCCATACGGGAAATCTATCTGAAGGGCTTTGAGATCGCGATCCGGGAATCTCAGCCGCTGGCGGTTATGACCAGTTATAATCTGCTGAATGGGGTTCACACGGCAAATTCTCACGATCTCCTGCAGACAGTCGCCCGGGACGAATGGGGATTTCATGGAATGTTCATGACAGATTGGTCTACTTCTCAGGATGTACCGGAGATAACCGGAAGCTACCCCGCGAAATACCCGATCTCCGCATCGACGGGCTGCGTCTACGCAGGCAATGATCTTCAGATGCCGGGCTGTCAAAAGAATGTGGATGATCTGGTGGAGGCGGTAACCACAGGAATGGAACTGGACGGTTACAAGGTGACGCTGGCAGA
>CAZROZ010000259.1:0-2895 GCA_964601745.1 uncultured Lachnospiraceae bacterium
CCCTGTGGGCATTCAATTTCTGGCAGACTGTTTCCGGGAGGATGTGATTTTCCACACCGCAACTGCCTATGAACAGGCAAGAGGCCCCCTTCCCGCGTGTCCCGTGATGGAAAAGATAAAGCAATCAGACTATTCCCGGCTAAAAGAAATGGAATCTGATAAGAAAATGGAATCAGATAAGGAAATGAAATCGGGTAAAGAAAATCCCAGAATCGGGAAGGGAGGGGAGCCCTTGTGAGTGTCAAGAAACAGTATGAGACCGTGATCGGTCTGGAGGTGCACGTGGAACTGGCCACCAAGACCAAGATATTCTGCGGCTGCAGTACCGCGTTCGGCGGTGCGCCTAATACCCACACTTGTCCAGTCTGTACGGGAATGCCAGGCTCCCTGCCAGTTTTAAATAAACAGGTCGTGGAATATGCCATGGCGGTGGGGCTGGCCACCCACTGCGACATTACCCGGCACAGCAAATTCGACCGGAAGAATTATTTCTACCCCGATAATCCCCAGAATTATCAGATCAGTCAGCTCTACGCCCCCATCTGCAGAAACGGGTATGTGGAGATCGACACGCCTGCCGGGAAAAAGAAAGTCGGCATTCACGAGATTCACATGGAGGAGGATGCGGGAAAGCTGATCCACGACGAATGGGAGGACTGCTCCCTGGTGGACTATAACCGATCCGGCGTGCCCCTGATTGAGATCGTTTCAGAGCCGGACATGCGCTCGGCAGATGAGGTCATCGCTTATCTAGAAAAGCTGCGCCTGATCATTCAGTATCTGGGTGCCTCCGACTGCAAGCTGCAGGAGGGTTCCATGCGGGCGGACGTGAATCTTTCCGTCCGGGAAATCAGCGCCCAGGGACTTGGCACCCGGACGGAAACCAAGAATCTGAACTCCTTTAAAGCCATCGCCCGGGCAATCGCCGCGGAGCGGGAGCGGCAGATTGAACTGCTGGAGGACGGAAAATCTGTCATCCAGGAGACAAGGCGCTGGGACGACAATAAGGAGCGCTCCACCGCCATGCGCTCGAAAGAAGATGCCCAGGACTACCGCTACTTCCCGGATCCGGACCTGGTTCCCATTGAGATCGACGAGGCATGGATTCAGAGAGTGAAAGCGCGGCAGCCGGAATTAAAAGAGGAGAAAATGGCTCGCTACAAACGGGAATTCGCCATCCCGGACTATGACATTGATCTGCTCACCTCCACCAAACAGCTGGCGGATTTATTTGAGGCGGCAACCGCGCTGTGCGGGAAACCGAAAAAAGTGTCCAACTGGCTGATGGTAGAAACCATGCGGCTCTGCAAGGAGCGGGAAGTGGACCCGGAGGATCTCACTTTCTCCCCGGCACATCTAGCCTCCCTGATTGACCTGGTGGACGATGGGGTGATCAGCGGCACAGTGGCAAAACAAGTATTTGAGCATGTCTTCTCGGAGGATGTGGACCCGTCTGTCTATGTGGAAGAACACGGCTTAAAGACAGTGCACGACTCCGACGCCCTGCGGGAGACACTCTCACGGATCCTGGCGGAGAATCCGCAGTCTGTATCGGACTACCTGGCCGGGAAAAAGAAAGCGCTGGGCTTCCTGGTGGGACAGACAATGAAAGAGACCAAAGGGAAAGTGGACCCGGTGATGGTGAACCAGATGCTTCTCTCTTTGCTGGACGAACAGACGGATGAATAAGTTTTTATAGGGATATTGACTTGGCTTATAGCAGAAAATAGAGAAAATGGATGGCTTGGAATTTTCCTGGAATTTTCCTGCTGAAAAGATTTTCTTGCTATTCTGAAATCTCGGGCGTATAATGCCAGAGTGACAAAGGCGTCAGGACGGGAGCAATCCCGGTTCTGGCGTTTTTTTGATGAGAGACGCCTGCTGTCCCAATAGAGATCAGGAAACGACACAAACCGGGCAAAAGGCGTGCCGAATAACAACGAATCGAGGACGGAATTTTTATGAAAAAGGAACAGGGACCACTTCCCCAGTTGAAGAGAGAGCAGGATCCATTATTCCAATCGAATCAAGGGCAGGAGTCGCTGCCTCAGTCGGCTCTATATGATCCGCGTTTTGAACATGACAACTGCGGAATCGGCGCCGTTGTCAACATGAAAGGGAAAAAAGATCATGCCACAGTAGAAGGTGCGCTGGACATTGTGGAAAATTTAGAGCACCGGGCAGGAAAAGATGCGGAGGGAAAAACCGGGGACGGCGTGGGAATCCTGCTGCAGATCTCTCACCGATTCTTTTCCAAGGTGGCATCTGACTTGGGTTATAAAATCGGTGGCGAGCGGGAATACGGCGTAGGCATGTTTTTCTTTCCGCAAAACGAGCTGCGGCGGAACCAGGCAAAGAAGATGTTTGAAATCATCGTCGCCAAAGAGGGCATGGAATTTTTGGGCTGGCGGACCGTGCCCATCAGGCCGGAGGTGCTGGGGAGCCGCGCCAGAGATTGCATGCCTGCTATACTGCAATGCTTTGTGAGGAAACCGGAGGACGTGGAAAAAGGCTTGGATTTTGACCGAAAGCTCTATATCGTGCGCCGGACTTTTGAGCAGAGCAACGAAGATACCTATGTGGTTTCTTTCTCCAGCCGGACCATCGTCTATAAAGGCATGTTCCTGGTGAGACAGCTGCGGCAGTTCTATGACGACCTGCGGGATCCGGATTATCAATCGGCTCTTGCTGTGGTGCATTCCCGGTTCTCCACCAACACCAATCCCAGCTGGGAGCGGGCACATCCCTACCGCTTCATTGTCCACAACGGCGAGATCAACACGATCATGGGAAACGCAGATAAAATGCTGGCTCGGGAAGAAAATATGCACTCCGTCTATCTGGAGGACGACCTGCACAAGGTGCTGCCAGTGATCAATAAAGATGGTTCTGATT
>CAZROZ010000260.1:0-2893 GCA_964601745.1 uncultured Lachnospiraceae bacterium
TGCTATTTTGTATATTGGTGACTCGTTCCTTTCGTGCATACCCTGCCGCATGTTTTTTTCTGTACCATTTTGGTCAATAGCAGAGTTTGCCCCTTCCCAGTCCTTTTCTCAGTCACTTCTTGTCTCTGATTTAGCGGGAGGTCTTTCCTGAAAACTGTCGCGTCTTTCTTATCACATAAGACACCATTTTATAGGGCGGTGTCTCCATCTTTTTCGCCACGAGTTTCATCTGAGCGGGAATGTCGATGGACTGAGGGCAGTGCTTCTTACATCTGCCGCAGGCGATACACTGGGAAGCCGCCGCCTGCTTGCCGCGAAACGTGGTGCACATGAAATATTCCCGCAAGCCGGTGAAATAGTTGTCAGTAAAGACCTCATTATAGCAGCGGAAAACACCGGGGATGTCCACGCCCTGCGGACAGGGCATACAGTAGCCGCAGCCGGTGCACCCTATTTTAATGTTGCGGTTGATGGCTCTGCGCACTTTGGGCAGAAGCTCCTTTTCTTTTTGGGTAAAGCAGCCGGGGACGGCTTTCTTTGCCAGACGGCAGTTTTGTGCCACCATCTTTTCGCTGTTCATGCCGGAGAGCACCACGGTGACGCCAGGCTGATCCCAGAGCCAGCGCAGGCCGAAGGAGGCTGGACTCTCATGGGCTTCACGGAAGAGATTCTTGGCTTCCTGGGGGAGCTGATTGATGAGACGCCCGCCCCGCAAAGGTTCCATGATGATGACGGGAAGGCCTTTCGAGGCAGCATACTGAAGCCCTTTTCTCCCTGCCTGACTGTGTTCATCCATGTAATTATACTGAATCTGACAAAAATCCCAGTCATAGGAATCCAGCAGACGGCAGAACATTTCGCTGTTTCCGTGATAGGAGAAGCCGATTTGCCGAATCTGGCCTGTTCTCTTTTTCTCCGCAATCCATTCTTCCATGCCAAGACCCACCAGTCTCTCCCATACAGCTGTGTCAGGCAGCATATGCATCAGATAGTAGTCGATGTGATCGGTTTTCAGACGTCTCAATTGCTCTGAGAAAAAGCGGTCTATGTCCTGCTTAGTGCGGATCAGATAATGCGGAAGTTTGGTGGCCAGATAGATCCGGTCTCGCACAGAGGGGTAGGCGGCAAAAAACCGTCCCAGCATCTGCTCTGATCCAGGGTAGATATAGGCGGTATCCAGGTAATTAACGCCGGCTTCAATGGCCTGATTCAGGAGAGAGAATGCCTTTTGTTCGTCGAGAGAGCCCATTTTGCGCTCAAAACGCATGCAGCCGAATCCAAGAATGGATAATTCATTGGGATGAGATGCGGTATGTCGGTATTGCATCGTAAACCCTCCTTTCAAAATAGCAGAACTGTGTAACAAATGAGAAATTACTGTTGATTACTGTAACAAATGAGAAATTACTGTTGATTACTGTAACAAATGGGAAACCCTACTGTTGATTGCTGTAACGAATGAGAAACCTACTGTTGATTGCTACAGTGAATGAGAAATTTTATGTTGCTTCAAACACAAAATCATGAGACTCCCTGAACGAAAGAAACATGATCAAATGCGCATAGCGCAGCATTGTGGCAGGAAAACCCTGTGCCATGATATGTATAGTGCGGCATTGCGGTAGGAAAACCCTGTGCCATGGTATGTATAGCGCAGCATTGCGGTAGGAAAACTCCTATGCTGTGGTATCCAGAGCGAACCCCCGGTACTGCGAATCCCCACTCCCCGCTACTCACTATCCACTACTCACTACTCACTCCCCACTGCTCATCATACCACGTTTTACGCTGCTTTGGAATGGGAACGCCGTATCTTTTTTCTTCCTTTTCCCTCCTGTTTGCGGTATGATAGCCGCAGAGAAACCGGATAAAATCCGCGATAGGAGAGCTCCGAAAAATGGGATTAACGACATCATAGGAATAGAAGGGATGCGAAAGAGTGACGAATTCGTATCAGCTGCTGGTGCTGGATATTGACGGCACCTTGGTCAACGAGAGCAAGGAAATCACTCCCAAGACAAGGGAGGCGATTCTTTCAGTGCAAAAGCAGGGCGTGCGGATTGCACTTGCCACCGGGCGGACTCCCTTTGGCATTTTGCGGTATGCGAATGCACTGCGGTTAAAAGAGTACGACGGTTATGTGCTGGCCTATAACGGCGGTAGGATCGTCAGGTGGCAGACAGGAGAGGTGATTTTTGAGCAGACACTGCCGGATCGCTTGGATGAAATCTGTGCGCTTGCCAGGAAGTATCATGTGGCGATTCTCACCTATTACAACGACCGGATTGTCACCGAACAGCCGGAAGACCCATTTGTGCAGTATGAGAGCAGAGTGATCGGCATGCCGCTGATGCCGGTGGTCGATCTGGCCAGATATGTGCAGTCTCCGGTTGTCAAGTGTGTGATGCTGGCAGAGGGACCATATCTCGCGCAGGTGGAACCCAGAGTGCGGGATGCACTGGGAGAGGATTTTTCCGTTTATCGTTCGGAACCGTATTTTCTGGAAATCATGCCCCGGGGGATTGACAAGGCTGCCTCCCTCCAGCGGCTGCTGGAATATTTGTCTCTCCCCAGGGAGGCGGTGGTCTGCTGCGGCGATGCCTTGAATGACAGGACGATGATTCGCTATGCCGGTCTGGGGGTTGCCATGGGAAATGCAGTCCCTGAGGTGAAAGCAGAAGCGGATTTTGTGACCAGAAGTAATGAGGAGGACGGTGTGGCTTATGTGATTGAGCGGTTTTTCCCCAATTCGGTGGATAGGAGCGCTTGAGATCACAGAGAATAGGTTGCGAGACAGGAGACATTCAAATGCCGCAGAGGAGCAACGGCGGCCCACAATAGATGGGCGACAAAGAGGGAGGAAGATGGGATGGAACGGACCATTGTAAACGTG
>CAZROZ010000261.1:0-2852 GCA_964601745.1 uncultured Lachnospiraceae bacterium
GATCCAGCAGCATGTTGTAAAAGTCGATCTTGGACGGCACGTCCATGCCTCCTGTAGGTTCATCGATGATATAAATGCTGGCCCCCGACATGATCCAGCGGCTCAGCAGCAGCTTCCGGATGGCGCCCTCTGACAGATTTTCCACCGTGTCATTATTGTGCACCGAGGGTCCGAAGCTGATTTTTCTCAGGTAGACATCGGTCAAATGTTCTTTGTAAGTCTCATCGATCATGAAAACGCGGCGGACGAAACGGCGCAGAGAGGAGATGGAGAGATTATCCCCCACAGAGAAATTGTCAAAGACGGTGCTTTCCTGCCGCTCTTCCGGCAGAAACGCCATGCCGTGCAGGATCGCGTCAGAGGGGTTTTGAATCCGGACTTCCTGCCCTTTGATCTGCAGCGACTGGATCTGACAGTCCGCCAGGCCGAACAGACTTCTGCAGAGGACGGACCTGCCGGAGCCTGCCAAACCGGTGATGCCCAGGATCTCGCCCTCCCGGATCGCGAAAGAGACGCCTTTCAAGACGCCCTGGGAGATCAGCCCCTTGACCTGAAAAGCGACCGGTCCGAACGTGGGAAGGCTGTTGGGATAGCGGTCACTGTAACAGGCCTGTGCCAGCAGGGAGAGAATCTCTTTTTCCGTCAGACCGGCCTCCCGGGGAATCGTCCAGTAGAACCGGTTGTTTTTTAAGATCGTCAGCGTGTCGCTGTAGGAGAGGATTTCCTGCATCTTGGTGGAGGTGATCACCACCACCCTTCCCTG
This sequence comes from uncultured Lachnospiraceae bacterium, assembly GCA_964601745.1. Taxonomy (GTDB): domain Bacteria; phylum Bacillota; class Clostridia; order Lachnospirales; family Lachnospiraceae; genus CAZROZ01. The sequence goes on from CAZROZ010000261.1 coordinate 764, forward strand.
TCCGCAAATCCGGCGGATGATGTGATAGGCGGTGAATTGCTCCTGCTCGGTGAAAAAAGCCGACGGTTCCTCTAGAAGGACCACCGGGCGGTCCGTCACTAGAGTCCGCAGCAGAATCGCGATCTGCAGCTGCGCCATGCTCATGTGGCTCATTTTCTTTTCTGGATCCCAGTCCAGGTGAAATTCCTCCAGCAGACGCCGGCACCGGTAGATCAGCTGTTCTCTGTCAATCCAGTGATTATTGCGGGCAGAGAGATTGTGAAAGAAGATATTTTCCGCCAGAGACAGCTCCGGAAACAGCAATACAGTAGATTGACCGGAGAGAAACATGACTTCCTCTGGTTTCGCGTCCTCACAGTAGATTTCCCCAAAGCCGTCACGGGAGGTTCCCTCGCTCATCCGGACAAACAGTTCGTGCAGGACCTGGAAATTCTCGTCCACCAGAAAATGAATTTTCCCGCCTTCCAAAAACAACTGCTGGGTGTCTCCCTTGGTTCTCAGTGTAATTCCAGCGGTCCCTTTCTCAGAAGCGGTCCCTCTCTCAGAAGCCACCATGCCCTCTCCCTTCTCATGCGTCCTGTATTCCGGGATGAAATTCGTACAAATCTACAGAAGTATATAATCTGATATTCTTTTCAAAGATAGATTCCTTATAGAAATCTTCCATCTCAGAGTCCGTCACAATGGCGGTCACCTGCGAGAGATCGCCGCCCCGGTAAAAGGCGACTTGATTCAGGCGATCCGAGGGACACAGCAGAATCCGCTCTTGGGCGATGGACATGGCACTCTGGATGAATTCGGCCTTCTCCGTGGAGGACAAGGTGAAAATAAAATCTCTGCTCAGGGCGTCCGCCTCAAAAAACAGCTTATTGACGTAAAAACGTTTCATGTTGGATTGGGCGAGCCCCCCGTAGACAGAATGGTCGTCACCGCTGAGCTGTCCGCCCAGAATCACCGTCTTGATTCGTCGGCATTTTTCCAGAGAGAGAGCCGCCTGCAGACTGTTGGTCAGTACAGTCAGAGGCACTTTCAGCGTCTCCAATTTCTGGGCGATCTGGCAGGTCAGGGCACCTCCGCTCAGCAAAATCACGTCGTTCTGCTTGATCAGAGACAGGACGGTCTGTACGATCTCGCCGTCATGGGGCGAAGACGATTTTTCTTCTTCCGGGAAAAATTCCGGTGCCTTCCTATTCAGAAGGGCACCTCCATGGGTCCGTATCAGAAATCCGTCCTTCTCCAGCCGTTCCAGGTCACGCCGGATGGTCACTTCAGAGACGCCCAGCATTCCGCTGATGGAGGTCACCTCCAGCTGTCCATTTGCAATCAAATATTTTTGAATGATCTTTTGTCGTTCAGCAGCAAACAAAATCTTTGCACCTCTTTTGATCTTCTACTTGTTCGTTTTCTATTCGTTTTCTATTCCCACAAACATCTTTTTTATTATACATTCTGAAAATATAAAACACAAGTACATCAAGAAAATCAGTCCCAATTTTTATAAAGAAACCGCTTGACGCCATACAGACAGAATGATAGAATCAAAACTAAACAAACAAAAACAAACAAGATTCCGTTTTGATTTGCTTTTGTTTAAAAAGAAAACGAAAAGGAGAGAACATGATGAAAACAATGAAAAAAGTAATTGCAGTATTGCTGTGCGCGACTTTGGTGCTGGGTCTTACGGCATGCGGCGGCGGAGATGACGAGAGCACCACGACGGCTGGCGGTGAGGAGACGACTGCTGCTGTCGGCGAGGAGACCACAGCGGCAGAGACGGCTCCTGCGGACGACGGGGAGAAGAAGCTGGTGGGTGTGTCCATGCCTACCCAGTCCACCCAGAGATGGAATCAGGACGGCGACAACATGAAGAAGATGCTGGAGGAAGCCGGATATGAGGTGGACCTGCAGTTTGCGGAAGATGTGGTCGAGACCCAGGTTTCCCAGGTTGAGAACATGATCACCAAAGGGGCTGCTGTTCTTGTGGTAGCGCCGGTAGAGGCCTCCTCCCTCTCAGATGTGGTGGACAAGGCGGCGGCAGCCGGCATTCCGGTTATCTCCTATGACCGTCTGATCATGAACACAGAGAACA
>CAZROZ010000262.1:0-2840 GCA_964601745.1 uncultured Lachnospiraceae bacterium
AAAACCGACAGCTTGAAGAAGAGCGTAAGCGGCTAACTGAAAGTATACATAAACAGATAGAGCAGAATGAAAAATACCACAGAGAGAATGAAAGGAAGATCGTGCAGTCAAAGGAAAAAATCGGCATAATCAATAATGAATATATTCAGTATACAAAACAGACCGAGGAATTGATTAAGAAGCTGACCAAGCGGCACCCGGATATCCTGCGGGACCCTGCCTGCCACGGCAACGGCCCAGCCGTTTACTGGAAAATACCGGGATACCGGGGCAGCATTGGCTTCATCAGCGCGATGCACGGAAAGTTCTGCGGTAGCTGCAACCGCCTGCGAATGACTGCCCAGGGAAAGATAAAGCCCTGTCTCTGCTACGCGGAGGGGGTTGATCTGAGAGAGATTCTTATGGACGGCGGTCCAGAGGAGGAAACGATGGAGAGGCTTAAGGCGGCGATTTGCCTGGCTGTCGAGAAAAAGCCCCAGGGCCATTGTTTCGAGGACATCGGAGGGATCACGGAGACCAGCGAGATGGTCAGCATAGGAGGTTAGAGATGGGCAAGGTATTAGCGGTATGTGTCAGTGAGAAAAAAGGGACTCAGAAGCATGAGGTGGAAGAAGCGATGTTCCGGAAGGATTGGGGGATCGAAAACGACGCTCATGCCGGAAACTGGCACAGACAGGTGAGCTTGCTTTCCTTTGAGAAGATCGAAGAATTCAGAAGGAGAGGCGCTTCGGTGGATTTTGGCGCTTTTGGGGAAAATATTGTGGCGGAAGGTTACGATTTCAGAAATTTGCCGGTGGGGACCCGGTTCCGGATGGGAGAGGCCCTGATCGAGATGACTCAGATCGGCAAGGAATGTCATAGTCACTGCGCGATCTATCAGACCATGGGGGACTGTATCATGCCCAGAGAGGGCGTGTTCGCCCGGGTCCTGGAGGGGGGAATGGTGCGGAGAGGGGATGAGATCCGCATGATTCCTATGGATGCGGATGCTCCATTTACCGCGGCGGTGATTACTCTAAGCGACAAAGGATACTCCGGAGAGCGGGAAGATAAAAGCGGTCCCGCCGCCAGCGGGATGCTGAAGGATGCCGGCTATCGCGTGATTGAGGAACTGCTTCTTCCGGACGGCGTGGAAGGGTTGAAAAGACAGCTCTGCCGTCTGGCGGATCAAAGGCAGGTGAACGTGATCTTTACCACGGGTGGTACGGGATTTGCACCCAGAGATGTGACGCCGGAAGCGACCTCCGCAGTGTGTGACCGGATGGCTCCGGGGATCGCCGATGCCATTCGTCAGTATTCTCTGACGATCACTCCCAGGGCCATGCTCAGTCGTGCTGTATCGGGAATCCGGGGGAGGACGCTGATCGTGAATCTTCCCGGCAGTCCAACGGCGGTGCGGGAAAGTCTGGGATATATTCTGCCTTCCCTGGGTCATGGGCTGGGCCTCCTCCGGGGAACGGACGGAGAGTGCGGGAATGATTTGCCGCGGGAGAAGGGATGAGCGCGAAGGATTGCGGGGAGGTTTGTGTAGATATTGAAAAGAAAGCGGGGGATTTTTCTCTCGGCATGTCTTTTGCCGTGAATTCCCGCAGAATCGGAATTCTGGGAGCTTCCGGCTGCGGTAAGAGCATGACGCTCAAGTGCATTGCAGGCATAGAGAAGCCGGACAGGGGGACGATACGCATCGGGGAGCGCGTGCTCTATGATAGCGGAAGGAGGATCAATTTGAAGCCCCAGACCCGCAGCGTGGGCTACCTGTTTCAAAATTACGCGCTTTTTCCGACCATGACGGTGGCGGAAAATATCGGCGCTGGGGTGAAAGGAAGCAGAGAGCACCGTCGGCAGCGCATCAAACAGATGATGGAGAAGTTTTCCCTTGGCGGCCTGGAAAATCGCTATCCCCGGCAGCTGTCAGGAGGACAGCAGCAGCGGGTGGCTCTGGCGAGGATCCTGGCTTATGAACCATCGGTGCTTTTGCTGGACGAACCATTTACCGCGCTGGATGCTTACCTGAAGGATGCCATGCAGCAGAGTTTGAGCCGGATGCTTTCAGAATATCCGGGATTTGTGATCCTGGTGTCCCATGACCGGGACGAAATTTACCGGTTTTGTGACAGCCTGGTAATTATGGACCGCGGAAGGGCGGCTGCCTGTGGTTTCACCGACGATCTTTTTGCCGGCTCCGTAAAACGTGAGGCCGCAAAGCTTACCGGCTGCAAAAATTTTTCAGATATCCGGCGCTTGGACAGCCGAACCATTTTTCTGACGGACTGGGGGGTCACATTGAAACTGAAGAAGTCTGTTCCGGAGGGGACGGACTGTATTGGATACCGGGCTCATGATTTTCTTCCGGTCTGGGGAGAGCGGAGAGAGAATTGCCTTGCATTCCGTCTGGAGAGCGAGGCGAGACTGCCTTTTGAGACGAATTATTACCTGTACCCGGAGGAAGGGAAAAAAAAGGATATTCCTCTTATCTGCTGGTTTGTTCAGAGAGAAAAAATGGAAGAGATCCGGGAGAAGGGTCTGCCGGATTACCTGATGATCGATGAGGAGAAATTGTTGTTTCTGGAGAAAAATTGAAAACTATGGAGGATAAGAATATGTCCGGTCTGACGCATTTTGACGAGAGGGGATCCGCGATTATGGTGGATGTGACCGGGAAAGAGGATACGGAGCGTGAGGCGACGGCGTTTGGGAAAATTCTGGTGGGAGAGGAAGTTTACCGGGCAATCCAGGACCGCGCGGTGGAGAAAGGGGACGTGCTGGGGGTGGCCGTCACCGCAGGTATAATGGGGGCGAAGCGCACCTCAGAGCTCATCCCCAAGAGTCATATTCTTCCA
>CAZROZ010000263.1:0-2821 GCA_964601745.1 uncultured Lachnospiraceae bacterium
ACTTGACCCAGACACATCACCAGATAGAGAACCGAGGATGGAATGGAGATGATCAGGGTGATCAAGTCTGTGATCGTCTGCTGCGTGTCACTGGTGATCGCGCTGAGCAGCGTTGCGGGGTCGTTCTTGTCGTAATACGCCGCGCGGATATGGATCATTCGCTGCCAAACGGAATTTCGCGCGGAGCGAACCGATTTTGCCTCTGCCATCAGATTCAGCACATTGGATACCAGGGATAAGAGCAGCATTGCCCCGTAATTGAGTACCAGCCCCATTATGGCTGCTGTGGTGAATTCGCCGGCGAACAGACTGGCTGTGGTATCCGGAATCATGGATGTGAAGGCATAGTAGGCAATGGTGAAGACCAGCGTCGCCGCGATCCAGCCCCAGCTGAGTTTGACATTTTTAAAGAAACTGCCAAATTCTCTCCAGCCTCCAATTTGCTCCGCCTGCCCGGCCTGCTCCGGCTGCGAGCTCTTTTCTTTTTTCATAACGCCACCTCTCTTATGTTGAAACCTAGTCAGACATCTTTTTGTGAAAAGACGCTCCAACAAAAAAAGAGGCATCGTCCACACCGATTCCCTGTAGGTGCAGACGATGCTTCTCTCGCGCATACTTTGCTACATAAGAAAGGAAAAAACAAGGGAGATGACGCCATTGGGCAAAAGGCACGTCTCTCTGGGCAAAAAGAAGGCTCATTTGGTCAACAGGCGAAAATCCTCCTGCTCCAGGAAACTGCTTCACCGTGACCAGGGAAGCAAAATCCCGTCCGGTCAAAGAAACTACTTCCTCGCGGTCAAAAAATGGAATTCTCCCCGGTCAAAGAAACTGCGTTCCGACCCGGGACAGGGCTTCTTTCAAGGCTTCATAGCGATGGCGGCTGACTGGAATCCGAACGCCGTTGTCCAGCTGCGCCTCGTAAGTTCTCCCGTATTCCGACTTTAAAATGCTATGAATGTGATTCAAATTGACGAGATAAGATTGATGGCAGCGAAACAGCCCGTAATCAGAGAAAATCATCTCAGCCTGGTCCATGGTGCCAGTCAGGGTATAACAGATCCCGCCGCAGTAAAGTACCGTCCGTCTCCCCTCCCGGGTGATATGGGTCACCTCATCCGGAGAAATCAGGACAAAGCCCTCTGTGCTCTCCACGGCGACTCTCCCGCTTCCCGACCTGCGGGTCTGGCTCCTCTCAAAGCGCTCCATGGTCTTTCCCAGCCGCAGCAGATCCAGCGGTTTGCTGAGGAAGTCCAGAGGCTCGTAGTCGTAGCTTTTGGCGCCCAGTTCCGTGTGTCCAGTGAGAAAAACGAATCTGGTATCCGGCAGATTGGCGGTGATATAGTCGGCTACGGCAAAGCCATCCGTGTCTGACAGTTCCATATCGATGAAGACCAGATCCGGCGTGAAATTTTCCAGGGTGAGGAAGAATTCCTCCACCGTTTTGGCAGTCCGGATACCGTCCTCTTGGACATAATAGGCAATTTTCCTGGCGGAGGCTTCCAGGGCGTCAGGTTCATCGTCTAGGATCAGAATGCGCCAGTTTTTCTTCTCCATGATCTTGCACTCCCTAAAATTTCATCCAGACATTTTCCGGTTTATCCGGACATCTTCCGGTTTATCCGGACATCTTCCGGTTTATCCGGACATCTTCCGGTAGGTCAGCGGGATTTTCGCGATAAAATGAAGGATGTTTCCCTCTATCTGCGCGTATAAAGTGCCCCGATACCGCTCCAGCAGTGACCGGGTTCCGCTCAGCCCCACCCCGTCGTGACCGGATTTCGTCGTATATCCCTGCCGGTAGAATTGCCCGATCTCGGTAGCGCGTAGCTGCCCGGAAGCCACCTCATTGGACACCCGAATCACGCAGAATTCCCCTCGCTTTAAAACAGTGAGTCCGATTCCAAAAGACTTCTCCTCGTGTCCAGACACCTCATCGATGGCATTTTGCAGCAGATTCCCAAGGACCTTATTGGTCTCATAGACATTCGTGACCAATTGACTCATGTCATTTTGAACATCAATATGAAGCTCAATCCCTGCCTGTGCCGCCCGAGTCTGGAAATTCAAGATGGTAGCGGAAATCGCGGGATCTTTGATGGGGAGCAGCGCATTCATCCTCACAGAATCCTGCTCTAGATCTGTGACATAGCGCTTGCACTCCTCGATTTTCCCCTCCCGGATGAGATTGGCAATGGCACCCACATGAAAATTGTAATCATGGCGCTGGGATCGGATCACATTCATGAATGTCTGCATCTCATTGTGATACTGCCGTTCTGTCTGGACATTCTTCCACTCTCTTTTGCAGAGAATCAAAAGAGTAAGGAGACCCACCGCCATCCAGAAAAAGAGCAGTGAACTAGTGCATTCCGCGATGCGCCAGATCAAATCATCCTCCGGCAAAAAGAGAGGAAGCGTCGGCAATAGGAAAATGAGCACTGTCGTCAGAACCAACTGCCCTCTCCCGAGACCGCCTTCTCCCACAGGATACTGTTCGTCCAAAAAGTATACAGACCAACCCTTTTCCGGCGCGTTTTTTAGAGCAGAATAAGCCGCCACTGCAAAAAGGACAAGGGCGATGACACCACAAACCTTTCCCAGAGCGCTGCTGTCTGTGAGCAATCCCAAAATCAATTCCAGAGAGGCAAATCCTCCCCCTGCCAGGCAAAAGGAAAGTGCGATGCTGAAAAAATCCCGCTTCTCCCCATAGGCGAGGCAGGCGCAAAGCAGAAGAAAACATAGATCAACTGCCGCCGAGTACACTGCACTCGGGAGCGCGGGAAAAATAAAAGCGAACGCACATATCATAACTGTAGCTGAG
>CAZROZ010000264.1:0-2816 GCA_964601745.1 uncultured Lachnospiraceae bacterium
TGCGTGAGGAGCGGGACCGGACAGGCATCGTCGATGGGGATCGGCTTCCCCCGCTACGCGGAGATCATCGGCTTGTCTTATGGCAAGGTGACATTACCACGTTAAAAATAGACGCCATCGTAAACGCGGCCAACAGCGGCCTGCGCGGCTGTTTCTACCCGCTTCATTCCTGCATCGACAACATCATACACACCAAAAGTGGGATTCAACTGCGCCTTTTTTGTGATGACCTCATGAATCGACAGGGACATGAGGAACCCGCAGGACAGGCCAAGATCACACCGGCCTTTAACCTTCCCAGCAAATATATCCTGCACACAGTGGGACCCATCATAAACGGCACCGTACGGGAAAAGGACTGTGCCCTGCTCGCCTCCTGCTATCGCTCCTGCCTGCATCTGGCAGAGGAAAATGACTGTCAGAGCATCGCATTTTGTTGTATTTCCACTGGAGAATTTCACTTTCCAAATGAGAAAGCCGCGGAGATTGCAGTTTTCACTGTACGGGAATTTTTGCAAGAGCACACAGGGATCAAACGAGTCATCTTCGATGTGTTTCAGAAAAGAGATCTGCAGATTTATCAGAACCTTCTGGGAGAAGAGCAAAAAGAAAGAGGTGCTTTTCAATGAGTGATAGAAACGAGACGGCGTCGGCTTTTGCATGTCCAAAAGACGAAATCCGCAAACTGAGAGATGCGCTGGATGCTTCCGATGCTGTAGTCATCGGCGCGGGAGCTGGACTGTCCACTTCCGCAGGATTTTCCTATTCCGGGGAACGCTTTGAGCGATATTTCTCTGATTTTGAAAAAACATATGGCTTTCATGACATGTATTCCGGCGGATTTTATCCTTTTCCCTCTCCGGAGGAATTCTGGGCCTACTGGAGCCGCTATATCTTCGTCAATCGCTACCAGGATCCGCCAAGACCGGTCTATCAAAACTTGCTGCAGCTTGTAAAGGACAAGGATTATTTTGTCATCACCACCAATGTGGATCACTGCTTCCAGAAAGCTGGCTTTAAAAAGGAACGACTTTTCTATTCCCAAGGAGATTACGGGTTGTTTCAGTGTTCCGTGCCTTGCCATCTGGAAACCTATGACAATGAGGCCGTTATTCGGCAAATGGTAGAGCAACAGGCAAATCTGCGGATTCCTTCGGCTCTTTTGCCGGTCTGTCCCCGCTGCGGCAAACCGATGACTGTGAATCTGCGCACTGACAACAGATTCGTGGAGGATGCCGGCTGGAATCTGGCAGAGGAACAATATGAGGCATTCATGGAAGGACATGAAAATAGCCGGGTTTTGTACCTGGAACTAGGTGTCGGAATGAATACACCCCTTATCATCAAGTTTCCATTCTGGCAGTATACCATAGAAAACCCGAAAGCAACTTTTGTCTGTATCAATGACGGGGAAGCCCTCAGCCCCGATGAAATCGCAGGTCGATCCATCTGCATCAACCGGGACATCGGCGATGTGCTGGAGGAACTGCTCTCCTGACCCGTGATCTTCGCAGAAGGTGCTGCAAACTGCGAGAAGAAAACATAATCTCGGGAAATCTCCTGCCCGCTTCCTCGGGGGCGGGGTAGAATATCCTATCGTGAATGGCGTGGATTCGCAATGGCAAATTGACAGGCAGCAAGGGGGTGTCACTTTGAAGCGCAAGAAGTCATGGCGCATCATTTTGATCAGCATAGTGTGCCTTATTGTCTTCCTTTCACTGGGCAATTACTTTCTTCAGAAATATTGGGCTCATCGGAAGGGATATTTTGATCCCGATTATCCCCGTGTGGAATTGACGGAAGATACAGATTATGAAACCATCTTTCTCCAGACAGGTCTGGGAAAGTCAGCATTTGACCGGCTGCGGTCAGAAGGGAATTTTCAAGCAGTATTAGAAGCGCAAGATCTGTTTTTTAATCCACCGAAAAGAAACTGCATCCCCTTATTCGGCTGGTTCACCCGGGAGGATAGAATGGAACACGCCGGTCCAGCCATGGCAGACCTGCAGCCTGGAGATATCATAGTCAGTCTGGCCACTCACTCCCTGAGTTGGTACCACGGGCACTCCGGCTTAGTCATCGATCCTGGAACCACTTTAGAATGCGCATTGGTGGGTACGAATTCGGACTGTTTCTCCATCGGACACTGGACAACCTATACCAATTACGCCGTTCTCCGTCTGAAAAACGCAGATCCCGCATTGGGACAGCAGATAGCAGAGTATGGGCTCACGACCCTGCGCGGTGTTCCTTATCATCTGACCTCTGGTTTTCTGGGCCCCAAAGCGCCGGACCCAGATGACTGGCAATTCGGGCTGCACTGTTCCTATCTAGTATGGTATGCCTATCAGCATTTTGGCTATGATCTGGACTCTGACGGAGGGCGCCTGGTCACCACTTATGATTTGCTCCACTCTGACCTGTTGGAAGTAGTCCAAATCTACGGCATGGATCCGCGCCAATTTCTATCGGCAGCCGATTTGCCTTCTAACGAAGAGACAACCGCTGTCTACAGACAGAGATATGCGACCGCTGTCTCAGACTGGGACCAGCGGATTTATTTGACTGCATTCTCAAGCTAAGACTTAAAAACAGCCAATGAGAATTCTTATCACATTGGCTAAAGATGCATCCGCTCAAACAAACTTTTCTTCATCAAAAAGCAGGGGAAGGTGATTTTCTATAAATGACTGTATGACGGGCACAAGATGAGTAAATCCCCGTGCTCCAGATATGGGGCACAGCAATAAATAAAAGCCATGGATTGCTCCGCGCCTGCGGCGCTCTCGCAATCCTAAACCGTATTCGCAAATCGC
>CAZROZ010000265.1:0-2815 GCA_964601745.1 uncultured Lachnospiraceae bacterium
TGCTATAGTTGATGGCGTTAATAATTGAGTGAAAAGGGGGCATTTAAAATGAAAAAGAGGAGAATCAGAGTTCTGGCTTTTCTCATGGCGTTTTGCATGACATTCTGCACAACATCCCCTGCATTGGCAGCGGAGCCTTCCACTCTAGATGGGCAAGCCGAGGCAGTTTGGGATGCGCCGGAAAATGACGATGAGTGGACTGTCGAGGCGGAGGAGGTGCCAGGCGTCAATCGTTTGAATGGCAATAATGCGGATAACCAGGGAAGAAAACCCGTGACGGAACCGTTTTACGAGGATGAGGAAATGGTCACGGTGATGGTCCAGCTGGAAGCGCCTTCACTGATGGACTACTATGACGCCGCAGCAACGATCAGCAGTGACGGATCCGCTGGCGAGGCAGCAGTCGCTTTTATCAGCGCTATGGCAGACTCCGGTGTGTCCCAGGAACTGGTAAGAGAGCAGACTCCTGTCCTGGCTGCGATCGCCTCTTTGACTTCAGATCCCTATGCCCAGATCGATGCGCGGAAAGCGGACGCTTCGTCCCTGGATGTGGTGGGGCAGTGGACCACGCTGGTCAATGCTTTCGCCGTGCGGGTTCCTTATGGACAGCTGGGCGCTATCCGGACAATCGACGGGGTAAAAACCGCGTATGTACAGCAGACCTATGAGGTTCCCGAGACAGATTTTGAGGTGGATGACCCGGAGACAGCGGCCGGCTGGGGCGGATACAGCTATGATATGATCGATCTTGCTGACGCCTGGAAGGAGGGTTATACTGGCAAAGGGATGTTGGTCGCTGTGCTGGACACCGGACTGGATCTGGAGTACAGTTCCTTCTTTGTGCCTGGGGAAGACAATAATAAGGACGATGGATTAACCGACGGCGATAATGTGACCGCTATCCGCCGCACCCACGAGGCATTTCGTGAGGATTCCTTCAAATCTCATGCTGAATTTACCAAAGAAAACGGCAGTAATTTTTTGGCGAAAGATTTTAAGGATGAAAAAACCGCAATCTCAACCATTGAGAAGAAGTCTAGTGCTCTTCATATTAAAAATTTGACTGGCGTCACACCGGCAAAAAGTATCTATAAAAATCGCAAAGTTCCCTTCGCCTATGACTACAGCGTTGTGACAGTGGATGAGAGTGGAGAGGGATGGGAGGTCATCGGCGACGCCAATGTCTATCCCGGTTCGACGGGTGAGACCCATGGCACGCATGTGGCGGGCACCATCGCCGGTTACGTGGAGGAGGATGACGGAGAAGTCAAATTCTCCGGAGTGGCACCGGACGCGCAGCTTCTGATCATGAAGATTTTCCCGGATGAGGGCGGCGGTGCACAGGACCCCTCGATTCTCAATGCGCTGGAAGACGCAATTACCCTGGGCGCGGATGTGGTGAATCTCTCGCTAGGTTCCGACAATGGCTTTGCGGACAATGACAATATCGTCCGCACGGCATATGAAAGCGCCAAAAAAGCGGGCATTACCATGATGACATCTGCCGGAAACAGCGGCTATGCGGGCGAGAAGAATAAAAAGAGTGACAAAGGGTATCCCGCCTCTAATCCTGACATGTCGAAGATGAGTGCTCCCGCCGTGAATGACGAGAATCTGGCGGTTGCTTCCATCAACAACACCGTGGAGACCGTTTCCGAACTCACCTGGGTCAGCCAGTCAGGATACGGCTATTACCCGGGTGAATCAGAAAAAGAGGAACACAAGATTCATTTCTATGATCCCAATTCTGTCGCTTTCAAGGGAAGATTTACGGAAGACGGGATAAATGAATTTAGAAAGAAATACGGAAGCGACGGCAGCTTCGATAACGGTATTCCCATCATTTATGCGGGGTACGGCCGTGCGTCCTATTACGATACCACTTACGGCCGGGAGACAAGTGATTTTGAAGCGTTTTGGACCCTCAGTAACACGTATGGGCAAACCGGTATCGCGCTGATCATGCGCGGTGTGCCGGAGGACAGCGATGTGGTCTTGAGCTTCGCGGACAAGGTCAATAACGCCCTTGCCTATGCCAGTGTAGACGATGACGGCATCGCCCGGGGTGTGCTGGGCGTGATCATCTATGATCCCAAGGCGTCGACCGATGAGGATATGCTCTACATCAGTATAGACGGCGCCGGTCTGCCTGTGGTTTCTATCTCGGGCAAAGATGGGGCAGCACTAGCGGAAGCTGTGGGAACGTATTCCTATGGATCCCAGGCATGGCTTGCCTCAGTGGATCAGCGGGATACGATCAGAGAGTCTGAGACAGGAAAAGAAATGTCCACTTTTTCCTCCTGGGGCGCCGGTCCCGGCCTGGAACTAAAGCCAGAGATCACTGCGCCCGGCGGAAATATCTGGTCTTCCGTTCTGGATATGTCCTACAGGGGTGATGTGGGGTATTATGATGATTACACCGGCACTTACGGGATGATGAGCGGTACTTCCATGGCAGCTCCCCATATGTCCGGACTGGCGGCGGTGGTCAAGCAGTATGTAAAGGACGCTCTGAAGAATAAAGCGAAAAATAACAAAGAACAGGATGATCTGATGGAGCATCTGCTGGTGAGTACTGCCATCCCACAGAAAAAAGACGACGGCACTTATTACTCTCCCCGTCTGCAGGGCGCGGGTCTCGCCAACGCGGCTGCCGCGGTGAAATCACCAGCATATATTCTGGTGAAGGATCAGCATGTGGGCAAGATTGAACTGGGAGACAACGTTCCAGAAAAATTTGATTTGACCTTTACGGTCAAGAATCTGACTGACAATAATCTCACTTATCAAGTAAAAGCTTATGTCATGCGCCCGA
>CAZROZ010000266.1:0-2781 GCA_964601745.1 uncultured Lachnospiraceae bacterium
CGCGGAGCAATCCGTGGGCTTTTATGTATGGTGTTGCCTCGCTTGTCGGGCATGGAAGTTTACTATGGCAGCGGAGTAAGCCTTTTTAAAAGAAAAACACTGCTCCTGTAAATGGAGTGAAAGAGCAGGTCTTTATGAATACCGAAGCGGAAGTCAAGATGGATGAACTGGTGCAGATCATCAGGAAGAGTGATCTGTATCTGGCGATGCGGGATGCCAGAAGCGCCTTGGAGGCAGATCCCGCTCTGCTCTCCCAGGTAGATCAATTTCGCAGGAAACGCTTTCTAGCCCAGACTGGCGTGGCGGGAACCGGCAGGGAGCAGGCGGAGGAACTTGCCTGTCTTCGGCTGGAATTGGCACAGCAGCCGGCGGCGGAACAATTCCTGCAGACGGAGCTTGGCTACTGCCGCATGGTGCGGAGTCTGATCCGGCGCTTTTATGAGGGTTTGGATCTGGAACTGCAGTTTTTGGAGGGTTTGCAGGATGACCGATAATCGAAACAGGGATCGGCAGACGACCAGAATCGCGCTGAAAATGACCAGCGGGGTGCTGCAGATTTTGGTGACCATCATTTTCTATGTCCTGGTGATTTTCATCATCACGCGTCTAGCCATTTTCTCCTACCGGTTCGCCTATCAAGTGATGGGAAATGTGTCAGTGGAGGAAGCACCCGGGCGGGATGTGGATGTCACCATCGAAGAAGGGGATTCGACCATGGAGATCTCCCAGCTGCTCTCGGAGAATCATCTGGTGGTCAATCGATATTCTTTCTTTGTTCGCGCCATCTTAAACCGGAAGACGCCGATTATCCCGGGGACTTATACTCTGAATACTTCCATGAATTATGATGATATCCTCCGGGTGATTACCGGAAAAAATGAGACAGAAAGCTGAGGCAGCGGGAATGCCGAGTTGGAGAATCGGCTTCCTTCTAGTCAGAATAGAAGGCAGTGAAATAATAGAAGAAGAACGGCGGTCCGTGAACGAAAAGGGCCGCCTTTCTTCCATTCTGGAGGGAAAATGAGGGATTGGGAAGAGACGGAGCCGGAGAAAAGCAGACAGGATTGGGTGGAAAATGAGAGACTGGATTGGATGGAAAATGAGAGACTGGATTGGATGGAAAATGAGAGACCGGGCAGCAGAAATGATAAAACCACACGGAGCCGGGGAGAAGACGAAGGATTGTGCCGAGACAAGGACGGATCAACACGTGCAGAAACAGCAGTGTCAGGGGTGTGCCGGATGGAGACGGAAAGGACACGGGCGGAAGTATATTTTTATTCTCTGGAAGAAGGACTGCCCTCCTACCTGCGTGAGATGGAAGAGGAGGCATACCGGGAGCATGTGCCGATTCTGCGACCAGCCGCTAGGAGCCTGCTTCGCTTTGTAATTCAAAAGGAAAGACCGGCTCATATTCTAGAAGTGGGAACAGCGGTCGGCTTTTCCGCGCTGCTGATGGAGGAATACGCGAAGAATTGTGCCTCTATCACCACGATTGAAAAAGTGCCATTGCGGATCAAAACGGCAGAACGACATTTTGCTCAGTATGACCCGGAAGGCAAGATCAGTCTGATTGCAGGGGACGCTGCGGAGATTCTGCCAGCTCTGGTCAAGGAGGAGGAAGGAAGCTACGACTTGATTTTCATGGACGCTGCCAAAGGGCAATATCCGGCATTTCTTCCCTTTATAGTACGCTTGTTGCGGGAGGGCGGGAGCCTGATCTCGGACAATATTCTGCAGGAGGGAATGCTGCTAGAATCCCGCTTTGTCACGCCACACCGGGACCGGACCATCCACGACAGGATGCGGGACTATGTCCGGACAATCACGCACCACCCAGAATTGAACACTCTCTTACTCTTTATGGGAGACGGATTGAGCTGGAGTGTGAAGAGACGGAAGGAATGAGGTGCAGGAGGATTTCTCGTTTGCAAAAGACATGAAGGCGGTAAAAGTCGGGTTTGCGAAAGGCATGAAGGCCGGGTAGTGTGAAGAAGCGGAAGGAATGAGGTGCGGGAGATGGCTTCTTTTGCGGAAGGAGAGGGTTGTATGGGTGCAAGTAGGAGGAAACCGGAATTATTACTTCCCGCCAGCTGCCTGGAAGTGCTGCAGACAGCGGTTCGCTTCGGCGCGGATGCCGTCTACATCGGCGGAGCGTCCTTCAGCCTGCGGGCAAAGGCAAAGAATTTTTCCATGGAAGAGATGGCACAGGGAATTGCCTTCGCCCATGAATACGGGAAAAAGGTCTATGTGACCGCGAATATCATTGCCCACGACCGGGATCTGGCGGGAGTGCGGGAGTACTTTGAGGAGCTGCGCGAGCTGGAACCGGACGGCTTGATCATTTCTGATCCAGGAGTTTTTCAGATGGCAAAGGAGCTATGTCCGGACATTCCACGACATGTCAGCACCCAGGCGAACAACTGCAACAGGGAGACATTTCGATTCTGGCAAGAATTGGGTGCCAAGCGAGTGGTCTGTGCCAGGGAACTCTCCCTGAAAGAAATTCGTGCCATCAAGGATGCGCTCTCTCCACAAATGGAACTGGAGGCCTTTGTCCACGGCGCCATGTGCATCTCTTACTCTGGGCGGTGTCTGCTCAGCAATTTTCTCACCGGGCGGGACGCGAATCAGGGTTCCTGCACCCATCCATGTCGATGGAAGTACGCGCTGATGGAAGAGACGCGGCCAGGGGAATTTTTCCCAGTGATGGAAAATGAACGGGGAACATTCCTGTTGAATTCCAAGGACCTTTGTATGATCGACCATATCCCGGATCTG
>CAZROZ010000267.1:0-2778 GCA_964601745.1 uncultured Lachnospiraceae bacterium
GTTCCGGAGATACAGGTGGACAGGATCAGAACCCTATCCCCGAACTCCGGCTTATTGGCCTCATCAAAGCGGGCACTCAGATTCCGGATGTTGAGTACGCCGTTAAAGAAATTGGTGTAGTCCTGAACATCTTCAAAATCATGCTCGTAGGGGATGAGTTCGTTGGAATACGGAACCGCTGCAAAGACCTTGTAGTCCAGCTCTTCTTCCGGCGTATAGATCGTTATGACTTTGTGGGCTTCAAAGAAATCCGGATCGGTATAGCTTTGCCGCAAGTGTCCAAACATTTTCCCTGTCTTCATATTGTGCCCGTAGAGCACCGTCACCGGATCCTCAAAGTCCTTGCTGTTGTATTCATGCTGGGAGAAAATCGAGCCGTTCAGATCGTAATTGCCATTTATATCGTGGATCAGATAGTAGTCATCCGCCGACTCGCTTTGAACTACCGCATAGTCTATATCCGTATCCTCAATCCTCAGCCAGCCGTAAATGTCCGAATTGGACTGCTGCAAGGATGCAAAGTCAATGGGACTTACATAAGGCTCTGCTGATTCATTCTCTGCTGTTTCTTCTACTGCCAACACAGGAATCCCTGCTGCAGCCAAGAGCACAAAACTCAAAAGCAGTGCAAGTATGCGCTTTCTCATATCATGAACTTCCTCCTGTGGCTCCACCCACATCTGACTCGGCAAAAAAGCGTTCCACCGCTTCTCTGCCCACTTTCTTTTCCAAAATCTGCACGGCCTCTCCCAGGTCCGGAGGCCTGCTGGTCATGTTATGGGCGTCTGAGCCCAGAAAGTGAATCTGACCCTGCTTGAACATCCTCAGTGCCTGCCGGCTTGTTTTTCTGGCATGGAAAAATTCTCCATTACACTGGATGAAGGTACCAAGGTCAAAAAAGGATTCCATCACCCTCCTGGACTGAATGCTCATATACCGCTCTATATGGGCCGCTACTACCTCAAGACCGCTTCGCTGGATGTTCTCCACTTCCCGGAGCACCCTGTCTGTCCATACCACAAAGGGCATCTCCAAAAGCAGCAGATCTGTTCCCTCTAAGCACAGATCATCCAGATTCTCCACGGCACTAATACCGCTGAAGTAGAGAACCTCCGCTCCCAGTAGCAGCTGGGGAAGATACTCTCTGTCCGCTATGGCTTCCCCGAGCCGGTCTGCTGCCGACTGCCGCCTCGACAGAAAGTGCTCAATGTCATTGTCTTCCGCGTAGAAATGGGAAGTCGCTGCTACCGTGTCCACTCCATAGGCTGCACTTCGCTCCAGCATGGCTATGGACATCTCTACACTCTTACTCCCATCGTCCATGCCCGGAAGGACATGCATGTGGAAATCGGTCATTTCTGGTAGTTGCCGTAATAGTCAGAAGAGTAGTATCCCTTTTTGTAGTAGCCCTTCTTATAGTACTTTCCTCCGCCGGAGCCGGCGCCGTTGAACACAAAGCCAAGCACATGCGCTCCCGCCAGTTTCAGCTGCCGCATGGTCTCAGAGAGACCTCCCCGCACCGCATGGCCGGAACGGACAACCACAATCATGCCGTCCACCAGATGAGAGGCTACGATGGCATCTGTCACCGCTGTCACCGGGGGCAGGTCCAAAATAATGAGGTTGTACTTTTCCGTAGCTCTTTTCAGAAAGTTGGATGTCCTCTCAGAGGCCAGAAGCTCTGACGGATTGGGAGGAATGTCCCCGGATACCAGCACATTGAAGACAACTTCCCGCTCTCCCACCATCACCCGGTAGTTCTGCATGGACAGGGACACACTGTCTGTGCCCACCAGAACATTGGATAGTCCCGGTTTCTCTGCCAGGGACAGCCGGTTCGCCATGGTGGGAAGCCGCATGTCCCCCTCTATGAGCAGCACACTCTTGCCCATCTCCGCATAGGTATAAGCCAAATTGATGGAAGTGAGACTCTTTCCCTCTCCTCTCAGGGAACTGGTGACTCCCAGAATGTGGCCTTCGTTGGCATTGGGAAAAGAAAACATCACATTGGTACGGAGAATCTTGTATGCCTCGGATGCTGCGAAATTCATATTGGGGCCGATCATGCTCTGCCGCTCTACCGTCGTCTGCTTCGCAGTGGAATTGCCGGCTTTCTTCATTTTTGCCATCGTCGGTTTTCTCCCTGTCTCACAGTCTATCGTTGGCTACTGTCCGGATACCCGGCACGCTGGCTTACTGCCTGCTGATGGGATGTGTGCTGATTGCCGCTCTGGGCATGTTCCGCATGGGAGGTATGCTCTTCCTTCTTTTTGCGTTTGCCCTTACTGTTATCACCCGAAGAGGACGAGTAGTAATAGTACCCCTTGCCCTCGCTGGAGAGCATATCCGGCACCACCGCCAGAAGCGGAATGTCCGGGTAGGTCTGGGTGAGATAATCCTCATCGTAGATCTGGTCGTCAAACATGTACTGCAGCACGACAATCACCGAGGCCAATACCAGCCCCACCAAAGCACCTATCACGGTATTGAAGGTGTAGCTGGGAGAAGTCTTCTCCGAGGGAATCACCGCATAGTCCACAATTCGCACATCGCTGCCGTCCACTATGGAGGAGATGCGCTCCGGCAGTACCTGTGTGATGGTATTGGCTATCCTCTCTGCCTCCGCAGGGTCCGTACTGGTGACGTCAATGCTGAAGATCTCCGTGGAATTGACTGCCTCGGACTCTATCATGTCATAGAGCTCGTCATAGGTATATTCCAGATCGTCTTCCTCTATGATCTGCTCCAAAGTAGTCCGGCTCTTAAGGATGACCACAT
>CAZROZ010000268.1:0-2751 GCA_964601745.1 uncultured Lachnospiraceae bacterium
AAAACCGCCGAAGAAAAAGAAGAAGCACTCCACGGTGCTGGTGGCGGTCCTGGCGGTCTGCGTGGTCATTGTACTGGGCGGAGGCTTTTATCTGCTGACCAATGGGGTCCAGGCGCTGGGGGATCTGTTCAAAGGGTCGGATAAGCAGGGAGAGATCGTGGAAAAGGATCCCGAAACGCCCGGAGGAGGTGCCATCCAGGATGACAATGGCGGGAAGACAGATTCCAACCGAATTCCCACGACACCGGTGGTTGAGAATGTGGGTGAGGAAACCCAGATTGTGAAGAACGTCGTGAAAAACGCCATGCCTTCTCTGGTATCGATCACCAGCACAGTGACCACGACCTATTATGACTGGTTCGGCAGACAATTCAGTCAGGATGCGGCAGATGGGGGCAGCGGAATTCTGATCGGAGAGACAGATACCGAATTATTGGTGCTCACCAATCACCATGTGATCAAGGATGCCAACAGCATTGTGGTGGCTTTTATCGACGGGGAATCGGCGGAGGCAACGGTGAGAGGTTCAGATTCCGACGCGGATCTGGCTGTGCTGACAATTTCGCTGGACGAGGTGAAATCCTCCACCAAAGAAGCGATCAAAATCGCCACGTTAAATACAGACGGCACGGAGGAAGTCGGTGAAATGGTGATCGCCATTGGCAATGCGCTGGGGTATGGGCAGTCCGTGACGGTTGGTTATGTCAGTGCCAAAGACAGAAAAGTGCAGGCAGAAGGCGGAACGAATCTGACGCTGATTCAGACTGATGCCGCCATCAATCCCGGAAACAGCGGCGGTGCCCTCCTGAATCTGAAGGGAGAGGTCATTGGCGTCAATTCCGTGAAATACGCGGATGAAAAAGTAGAAGGGATGGGATTTGCCATTCCCATTGCCACGGCGATGCCGATCATTGAGGAATTGGAGAATCAGGAAGTCTTGAGCGACGATGAAAAGGGATACCTGGGCATTACGATGAAAGACGTCACATCGGAGATGTCAGAGCAGTTGAATATCCCGGTGGGGGTCTATGTCTATGAAGTGATTTCGCAAAGTCCCGCGGATAAGAGCGGCTTGCAGGTGGGCGATGTGATCACCGAGATCAACGGTATCCCCGTTACCACGAAAGAGTCTCTGCGCAACCGGGTGACCTCCTATCGGGCGGGGACGACCATTTCCATCACGTATTACAGAAATGATGGCGGTGTCTACGAGGAACACACCGCGGATGTGACCTTGACCACGATAGATCAGGTGGAGTAGCCTTTCCTGCGCCACATACGGCGTTGTATCATAATTGAAAACAATATAGAAAAATAGAATTCACCCGTCCAATGGGAATGTCTGGAAGTGAAATAGGCAGTCCTTTTGGGCGGGTGGATTATTTTGACGAATCAGAAAAAGTGGGGTATAATAAGCCCGCTTTTCGAACCATACAATCAGGAGACGCGAAGAAAGGAGAAAACGTCGTGAGCCAGGATTCCAGAGACGAGAATGATAAAAATAAGAATAAACGGTGTATGATGTGTCATAGAACCGAGGAACAGGCCGGGCGGCTATTTCATCTGCCGGGCGATCTCACCATCTGTGGGGACTGTCTTCAATCTTCCATGGATCTGATGCAGTCCGGTGCCATGAATGGGCTGGTGCCTCCGGAATTGCTGGAGCAATTCGGACTGCAGCCGCCGGCGAAACAAAATTCCGAAAATCAGATTGAGACGAAAAAAGACGGGAAGACCCAGGGGAAAGATACAAAAGAGGAAGAGAAGAAAGAGGAGACTCCGTCCGGCTTTCCGGCCAACGGCTTCTTTCGCATGGTGAATTGGGGTCCGATGGCCCAGGCGCCTGCCCGCAGAAAATCCAAGAAGCAGCAGGAGCAGCCGGTTCTGGATCCCCAGAAGCTGCCGCCTCCCCACAAAATCAAAGCACAGCTGGACGAATATGTGGTCGGCCAGGAACATGCCAAGAAAGCCATTTCCGTAGCGGTTTACAATCATTATAAGAGAGTCTCCGCCAGCGAGGAGGATTCTGTGGAGATCGAGAAGTCCAACATGCTTCTCCTGGGTCCCACCGGCAGCGGCAAAACCTATCTAGTCAAGACGCTGGCCAGACTGCTGCAGGTCCCGCTGGCCATCACGGATGCCACCTCCCTCACAGAGGCCGGGTATATCGGCGATGACGTGGAGAGCGTGGTGACAAAATTACTGATGAATGCGGACGGCGACATTGAGAAAGCGGAGAAAGGCATTGTTTTCATCGATGAGATTGATAAAATCGCCAGGAAGCGGGATGAGCACACGAGAGATGTCAACGGCGAGGCAGTGCAGCAGGGACTGCTGAAGCTGCTGGAGGGCAATGAAGTGGAGGTTCCCTCAGAGGGAACCAGCCGGAATCCGATGGTGCCCACTACCATCATTGACACGACGAACATTTTATTCATCTGCGGCGGTGCGTTTCCGAATCTGGACACCATTATCCGGGAGCGGCTGCAGAAGAAAGCGGCTATCGGGTTTGACGCTCCGTTAAAGGATCAGTGGGAAAACGATCCCAATCTGCTGATGCAGGTGACCACAGAGGATTTGCGCCAGTACGGCATGATCCCGGAGTTCCTAGGCCGTCTGCCCATCATCTGTCCTCTGGAGAGCCTGACGGAGGAGATGCTGATGCAGATCATGAGCGAGCCGAAGAATGCCATTATCAAGCAGTATCAAAAGCTCCTCCAGCTGGATTCGGTGGATTTGCAGTTTGACGAG
>CAZROZ010000269.1:0-2713 GCA_964601745.1 uncultured Lachnospiraceae bacterium
TGCCCACATATGGGGCATGGGAGTTTACTATAGGTATCGTGGTGGTGAGATTCTCTTTTTTATGGTAGTGGATTTGTCTGTTTGGAGGGTTACCCATGAATTTTTTCTCAGGGAAGAATAAGAAATTGATCTCCAGAATCATCATCATTGTCGTGATTTTGGCGATGCTGATTCCATCTATCATTGGGATTTTTAGTTGAGGGGCGATAGAAATGAGGAGAGAAAATGGAGCAGCCAGAATACTTCCGGCGCTCCTGGTGATGGGGATTGCGCTGCTCTTTGGATCTAGTACCAGAGCGCAGGCTGCTCAGGCCACGAAGACGGTCGTGGACGGTGTCTTCCTGGAAGATGTGGACCTCTCCGGACTGGATGATGAGCAGCTGATGGACACCATCATGAATTACGTGGAGGAATTACAGCAGAAGCAGGTAAAGGTGAGTGTCGGCAAGGAATCTGTCAAGACGACGCTTGCGAAGCTAGGGCTTACCGCCGAGGTGAATGAGATCTATGAGCAGGCGATGGAAGCTGGCAACGGAACGAATCTGATCAAGCGCTTCAAAGCGGAAAAAGCGCTGGAGGATTCTCCCCTGCGGCTGTCGCTGCAGACTTCTGTGGATCCGGAGGCGGTCACCAAATTTGTGAAGAAATGCAGTAAATTCGATATCGCGGCCAAGAATGCCACGGTCAGCAGGGAATACGGTTCTTTCCAGTATACCGATGAGGTGGTAGGACGCAAGGTGGACCTGGACGCCACGGAGGCCGCCCTCAATGAATTACTGGAGGATCCCGTTCACAATGACATTGCACTGAAGGCCACGGTGAAGAAGGTTTCTCCGAAATATACCAGAGAGATAGTGGAGCAGTGTGATTCCGTGATTGGGAAGTTCTCCACTTCCTTTGCCAGTTCCAATGCCTCCCGCTGTGCCAATATCGCCAATGCCACCAAGCTGCTGGACGGCTTGGTGCTGTATCCCGGCGAGGAGCTCTCTGTTTTGGACAAGATCCTTCCCTTTACCCAGGAAAATGGCTATGAGATGGCGGGTTCTTATCAGAACGGCATGGTGATCGATAGTCTGGGCGGCGGTGTCTGCCAGGTGTCCACTACCCTCTATAATGCGATCCTGTACGCGGAGATGCAGGTGACCAAGCGCTATGAGCATTCTATGGCGGTGGCGTACGTGGATCCGGCCCGGGACGCTGCGGTGTCGGAGGGATATAAAGATCTGAAATTCGTCAATCCGACGGATACACCGATTTATATTTCCGGTTCCATTCAGGGAAAGACAGTGACCTTTACCATTTACGGGAAAGCGAAGCCGGCGGGTCGTGAGATCAAGCTGGTCTCTGAGGTCACCGCTACGATTCAACCGGGTGAGGATAAGGTCACCAAGGATCCCACCAAGCCGGAGACCTACTTCAAGGTGACGCAGGAAGCCCACATCGGGCGGAAGGCTTCCCTTTATAAGGTCGTGTTGCAGGATGGGAAAGAGATCAGCCGGGATCTGGTCAACAACAGTTCCTACGCCGCTTCTCCCCGCTATGTGGTGCAGGGGACGATGAAAGTGGAGGAGCCGACAACGGATCCGGAGGTCCCAGATGATGGGGAGGAGGATCCATCTTCCGAGGATCCTGACGTGGATTCCACGGAGGAATCGGAAGAGGAGTAAAGGAGCCTTTGCATTTTGCAGGTGGACTTTCAATTTCTGCAGTTGAGATTCCAGAGGAAAGGCGCGAGATCAGGAAGAACATTGTTTTACCAACGATATTTGCTGCAAAAATCATGTTGTGCCCTATACCGGACTACGGATCCGGTATGGGGTTTTCTTTATGCACAGACCCGCGAAGGGGATTTTGCAGTAGCAAGTATGTTTCATAGCATACCTGCCACAAAGCATATATGTTACATAGCATACTTGCTACATAGCATACTTGCTACATAGCACACTTGCTATATAGCACACTTGCTACACAGTTTACCTGCTACATAGTATTACTTCCTGTACTTTACGCAGGCTGCGCGAGATATACATAGGGGAGGAAAGAGGATGGATTTTGTCCCGGGAATGGAATTGAATATGGTGGGCCGTGCGGGGCTGGCGGGAACGCTTTCTCTGATGCGGGAGCGGGAGGAAGAATTGTCCCAACAAATGAATCCGGATCTACTCACCGCCTTTTGCCGACAGGCAGAGGAGGAACTCTCCTTTCTCAAACAGGCAGAGGCAGAACTCTCCCTTCTCCAAAAAGCAGAGACTGTCCGGATACAGGGAGTGCTCTTGGAGGACCCGGGTCTGGCGATCTATCCGGTAAAGGAAGAGGGGATTCTTCAGGCGTTGTGGAATGGGAGCGAGAGCTCCCATGTGGGGCTTACGATTTCTTATCCCGCGATCCCTGTCTGGCAGGCATGTATCGAAATCTGTGAATGTCTGTCAGTCAATCCTTATCTGATTGCCTGCGGAGGGTGTCTCTTGGTCGGCTGCCGTCCGGGACAGACAGCGTGGAAGGAGACAGTTCCCAAAGGAATTCTTTCTACAATCGGGCGGATTACGGCGGGAAGAGACCGGGTCCTGTTGTGGGATGATCGCCGCGTCTACTTGAGTCCGCCGAAGAGAATGGAGCGGGAGTGGAGCCTGAGTAGTATTGGTATGAGCAGGACGCCTGTCAGGGAAAGATAAATTTGACGTGGGACGCAGAATTTGCATAGAGTATCGTGGTG
>CAZROZ010000270.1:0-2703 GCA_964601745.1 uncultured Lachnospiraceae bacterium
TTAGAGGGATTACACTATTTAGAGGCATGATAAGTATTAAGAGGCGGTCGTCAGAAACTCGTTGGCGGCCGCTTTCTCATGGACAGGCCCGCGAAAAGAATTTTGTTGCCCAACGTGCATGCTCAGCTTAATCACACAAAAAGGGAGAAAAAATGGAGATCGAAAGCATATTACAAAAGCAGCGGGAATTTTTCGCCACAGGTGCCACGTTGCGGGTGGAATTTCGCCTCGCCGCACTGCAAAGACTCAGGGAGGCAATCAAACGCCATGAAAAAGAGATCATGGAGGCGTTAAAGGAAGATTTGGGCAAGAGCGATTACGAGGGATTCCTGTGTGAGTCGGGACTCACTCTGACTGAAATCACCTGGATGATCAAACACGTAAAATCTTTGAGCGCGGAGAAAACCGTGCCGACTCCGCTGGCTCAATTTGCGGCCCGCAGTTACCGGAAACCGGGACCCTACGGCAATGTCTTGATTATGAGCCCGTGGAATTATCCATTTTTGTTATCCGTAGAGCCGCTGGTGGATGCCATTGCCGCGGGAAATACGGCGGTAGTAAAGCCCAGTGCCTATTCTCCCGCCACCAGTAAGGTCGTAGCGGATCTCTTGAGAGAATGCTTTCCGACAAAATATGTGGCGGTTGTCACCGGCGGCAGGAGGGAAAACGCCAGGCTTTTGGAGCAGAAATTTGACCTGGTTTTCTTCACCGGCAGTCAGGCAGTGGGGAGAGAGGTCCTTCGTCACTGTGCCGAGCATCTCACTCCCGCGGTGCTGGAACTGGGCGGCAAGAGCCCTTGTATCGTGGATGCCACGGCGGATCTCTCCCTGGCGGCCAGACGAATCGTTTTCGGAAAATTTCTCAACTGCGGTCAGACATGTGTCGCCCCGGATTACGTGCTCTGTGAAAAAAGCGTGATGGATCAGCTGGTGCGGGAGTTGATACGCCAGGTGAAATGTCAATACGGTCAGACTCCCCTCTCGAATCCTGATTACGGCAAAATCATCAATCGCAAGCATTTTGACCGTCTCCTCGGACTCATCGATCCGGGAAAAGTAGTTCTGGGCGGAGACAGCAATCCTGATACGCTTCAGATTGAGCCGACCATCCTCGCCCCAGTGAGTTGGGAAGACGCGGTGATGGGAGAGGAGATCTTTGGTCCGATCCTGCCGATTCTATCTTACGACAAATTTGAGGATATTTTTGCAATCCTGGCCAATCGGCAGAAACCGCTGGCTCTCTACATTTTCTCACGGGAGAAAGGTCACATCCGGGAGGCGACGTCCAGAATCCGGTATGGAGGCGGGTGTGTGAATGATGTGGTGATTCACCTTGCAACCAGCGAGATGCCATTTGGCGGTGTCGGTGAAAGCGGCATGGGAGCTTACCATGGAAAGACGGGATTTGAGACATTCTCCCATGACAAATCCATCGTGGACAAGAAAACGTGGATTGATCTGCCTATGCGCTATCAGCCCTATCAGAGAGAACGTTTCGAGCCGGTGGTGAGAATGTTTCTGCGATAAAAGAGATTGGGCAGAAGGGTACTTTTCTTGACTCCTCACCCCTTAAAAGGAGTGAGTTTTTGAGCCCGAAAATTTATGAAGGGATAGAGGAGACATTCACAAAAAGGAGGAGATATCTCATGATTTTTGAAGAAACTTATACGTTAGGAAACGGTGTAAAAATTCCAAAGCTCGGCCTCGGCACATGGCTGATGGATGACCAACAGGCCGCGAGAGCCGTTCTGGACGCTGTGAAGATTGGGTATCGGCATATTGATACGGCACAGGCGTATGGGAACGAATCGGGTGTCGGCGAGGGTGTGCGCACCAGTGGAGTGCCCAGAGAAAAGATTTTCATCACTAGCAAGATCGCCGCTGAAGTGAAAGATTATGATGCCGCAACTGCCTCTATCGATGAGACACTGAAGAGACTTGGACTTGAGTACATTGACATGATGATCATACACGCCCCGCAGCCGTGGGAGAAGTTTCGTGACGGAGAAAACCGGTATTTTGCGGAGAACAGGCAGGTCTGGAAAGCCCTGGAGGACGCCTGCAAGGCGGGGAAAGTCCGTGCCATCGGTGTTTCAAATTTTCTGAAGGACGACCTCGATAATATTCTGGAGGACTGTGAGGTGAAACCTATGGTAAATCAGGTCCTCGCGCATATCAGCAATACGCCGTTTGCACTCGCGGAATATTGCCAGCGGCAGGGCATTCTAATCGAAGCCTATTCGCCCATCGCTCACGGTGCAGTACTGAGCGATGCCAAAATAAAAGCGATCGCGGACAAATATCAAGTGTCTGTACCCGCCCTTTGTGTCCGGTATGTGCTGCAGCTCGGTATGGTTGCGCTTCCCAAGACGGCGAATCCGCAGCATATGAAAGCCAATGCCGCTGTGGACTTTACCGTTGCCAACGAAGATATGCGAGCCCTTCAAAGCATGGAGAAGATCAAAGATTACGGAAAAGATGGCTATTTTCCGGTGTTTGCGAAGGGTTGACATTCCTGTTTTATCAGCTTTACAGCGAACAAAAAATCAACCGAAAGCATTTATTAGGAGGTGCGCGATACGGAATTATCATTTTCAGAGATCGTAAAGAATCGTCGTTCCATTCGGAAGTTCAGCGGGGAACATATTCCCGATGAAACGATCCAAAAAATATTGGAGCTTGCCGCTTATGCGCCGTCCTCATG
>CAZROZ010000271.1:0-2702 GCA_964601745.1 uncultured Lachnospiraceae bacterium
CAGACAAAACCCCCACAGAGCAGCCCAGAATCGTCAAGGAAGTGCTCCACAGCCGGCGGGTTTCCAAGGACATCGAGACTCTGGTCAAGGGCGTGATGATTGAGAGTTATATTGTGGGAGGAAATCAAAAAATCGGGGAACACATTTACGGGAAATCCATCACGGATGCCTGCCTGTGCTGGGAGGATTCCGAGCGTCTCCTTTATGAGATCGCGGAAAGTGTGTGAGAGCCCGGAGGATATCTGACCACATTACAAAAACAAAAAAACCGCCAGGCGGCTCACCTACCAGGAGTGAAAGTCGTCTGACGGATTTTTTTAGAAAAAGTTGGCTCAAAAATCAAACAATCATTTTATGGCAAGCCTCCACTCTTCCACTCTTCCTTATTTTATATCATATCCCCATTTTTGCCTCTTCCTCATCTATGACAAGTCTCAGTTTTTTGCTTCTTTCTCCTTCAGAGTGCGGTAGGCCAAGATCGATGCAATGGTCTTGGAATCGATGATCTTTCCCGACAAAATCAAATCCACCATCTCGTCCATGGAACGAGGGGTCACATCAATGAATTCGTCCGGATCCAGATGTTGGTGGGAGGGAAGCAATCCCTCCGTATAATAGACACTGATGACCTCGTTGCAATACGCGACGGTGGGGTAGAGATCCAGCAGGTGTTTCACCTCCCCTGCCGGCTTGTATCCGGTCTCCTCCTCACATTCCCTGGCGGCACAAGTCAAGGGATCCTCTCCCGGTTCCAACCCGCCGGCGGGAATCTCAATGGTATATTGCTCTGGGGCGTTGCGGTACTGCCGCACCGTCAGAATCCGCCCATCCTGCAGCACCGGAATAATGGCCGCGGCGCCGTGGTGGTCTATGAAATCCCATCTCGCCGTATTCCCATTGGGCAGGCGAACCAAATCCGTATAAAAATCCACGATTACGCCATGGTGTTCCAACGTCCGATCTAATCTCTCGTACTCGTTCACACTTCCGCCTCCAATTCATTCACAAAAGCAGCGATTCGCCCGATCCCTTTCTCTATCATTTCCACAGAAATGGAATAAGACAGGCGAATGTGATCCGGGAATCCGAAATCCGCGCAGGGCACCACCGCTACCCGGTACTCTTCCAGCAAAATCGTAGAGAGCCGCTCGGCACTTTCCACCTGCACTCCCTTGTAATAAAGAGGGAGGATGGCAGAAACATCGACAAAGATATAAAACGCTCCCAGTGGCTGCTCGAAGTCAAGATAAGGCACTTTAGAGAGACATGCGATCATGACATCCCGGCGTCTGGCAAATTCTTCAGTCATCCTCTCGATCTCATCGGTGGGTCCATTCAGCGCTTCTATCGCAGCCATCTGCGCGATGGAATTGGGATTGGATGTCTGATGGCTCTGGACACTGCCCATAATTTTTGCGAGTTCCCTGGAGGAACCCGTGTACCCGATCCGCCAGCCGGTCATAGCATACGTCTTGGACAAGCCGCTGCAGGTAATGGTCCTGTCATAGATCTCACCTCCCAGGGAGGCGATACTCACGTGTTCGCTGCCATCCCCGTAGATCAGCTGCTCATACATCTCATCAGAAACCACATAAAAATCACATTCCACCGCCACATCCGCGATAGCCATAAGCTCCGTCCGGTGATAAATCATGCCGGTGGGGTTATTGGGAGAATTTAAAACAAGCGCTTTGGTCTTATCTGTGACCGCTGCTCTGATCTGTTCTGCCGTCACCTTGTAGCCATTCGCCTTAGCACCGCGAATGAAAACAGGCACTCCGCCTGCCAATTTCACAATCTCTGGATAGCTGAGCCAGTACGGTGCCGGAATGATCACTTCATCCCCTGGATTGAGAATCGCGGTGAAAATATTGGTCAGCGCATGCTTGCCTCCGTTGCTGATCACGATCTGATCCTGCGCGTAATTCAAATGGTTGAACGACGCGAATTTCTTTGATACGGCTTCTTTCAGTGCGGGCAAGCCGGAAGCCGGTGTATATTTGGTCATTCCCTGCTGGATCGCACGGATGCCTGCCTGCTTGATATTCTCCGGTGTGTCAAAATCCGGTTCCCCTGCGCCGAATCCCACCACATCGATTCCCTGTGCCTTCATCTCTTTTGCTCTGGCTGAGATAGCGAGCGTCGAAGAAGGCTTTACTTCTCTTGCTTTTCTGGATAATGACAGACTCATAATGACTCCTTTCCCTGCAAATTTAACGGCATTTCTTTCTCCTATCCAAGAAACGATATTAAACGATTCTCTCACTGATTGCAATATTATTTTGCCTGCACAAAAAAGACGCGGATCTTCCGCGCCTCTATATTGGGTGAAAACGAAGGGGAAAGAAAGTAAAAGCCGGAGAGTTGTAATCCATCGTCAACGGAATAATTAACCTCTCCTTGGCTTCAATGCAGTTTACGTTTTTATTGTCAATTGGTAGTTCAAGGTTTACCAATTGGTAGTCCAAAGTGAAATTTTTATGCCGTTAATGATACACCCTCCGGTCTTTCATTCTGCTCAGATTATTTTGCGGGCGCCACCTGCGGTTCTGAGAGCCATTCCTGCACCTCGTTCGCACTCACCTTGACCGCCCTGGAAATATTCTCTACCGTCAGTCCCATTTTCCGAAGTTCGTATGCCGTTTCTCTCGCCTGCTCAAATCTTCCCTCCAATCTTCCGGTCTGTATTCCTTGTTGTATTC
>CAZROZ010000272.1:0-2662 GCA_964601745.1 uncultured Lachnospiraceae bacterium
GATTCCGGCTCTGGGCATTTTCTTTTGTGCGTATGCGGGAAGGAAGATGCAGAGAATTCCTTTTGATGATACAGGCATGGAAACTTGGGGCAAGAAGTATGTAATTTTACGTCAGGCTGAGGAGACCATAGAAGCGTTAAGAAAAATTGCCCAGGGGGAGGGCTTTTTATCAGGAGGGATTACATGAGTGAACAGGTGCTCTCGAAGGAATTTTTTTCCCGTGCCAGAGAAGATCAATCTATCATCAATTCTCAGGAACTGGCAAAACCTCAATTGTATGAGGGACGGACTGGTCTGCCTCCCCAGGAGAGTTATCGGCTGCATCAATTTCGGGAGATGATGATGTACTATAGCTGTGCCATTAAAGAGGTTTGCGCAAAAGTGGAGGTACTCAATGAAGAGTTTCAGGTGAAAGGACATCGCAACCCTATCTCCTCTATCAAGTCCAGGGTGAAGGAACCGCTGAGTATTTTTGAGAAACTGCACAGGAAGGGATTTCCCACTTCGCTTTTGTCTATCTGGGAAAACCTGCACGATGTGGCAGGCGTCCGCATTATCTGCCCCTTTATCGAGGATATCTATGCGGTGGCTAGGATGCTGACGGCACAGGATGATGTTCGAGTTTTACTGCGCAAGGATTATATTCAGAACCCGAAATCCAACGGATATCGCAGTCTGCATTTGGTGGTGGAAGTCCCCGTGTTTTTATCAGACAGGAAGATTCCGGTAAAAGTGGAAATTCAGATTCGAACCATTGCCATGGATTTTTGGGCAAGTCTAGAACACCAGATTCACTATAAGAAAGTTTCTGAGGTGGAAGGACCGATCGTAGAGGAGCTGAAAGCGTGCGCGGATGTGATTTATCACACGGACTTGAAGATGCAGGAGATTCAAAAGAAACTGGAAACAACTGAGAAAAACAGAGATTTATCTGCAACGGAGAGTGAAATTGTAGGCGCAAAAGAAAAATGGGAGACTGTGAAATAATCTTTCTGTAATGAGAACAGGAGATTTTTCAAAGATTCTATAGTGAGGGGAGGAGGCGTAGGGAAAGTAGGTGTGATTGAAACGCGAATAGATTTGGGGGTATTTTTATAAATACACGATCCGTTTATCCTTGTATTATCGCTGAGAATGAGATAGAATAAGGATATCATTTTTCAAAGGAGGATACCGAGATGGCATATAAGATTACGGACAACTGCGTAATGTGCGGTGCTTGTGCGGACGGATGTCCCGTTGGCGCAATCAGCGAAGGCGACGGGAAGTACGTGATTGACCAGGATTCGTGCATTCAGTGCGGTTCCTGTGAGGCGACCTGTCCGTCCGGGGCGGTTGTAGAGGAATGAGTTTCTTTCGTTGCTGTGGTTAATGGCATAAGAATTTTATATTTCGGAATGCAAAACGCGAAGCTTTTTCGAGGAAGTGCCAATGAAATATCAAATGGCTTTAAAATTCTGGATTTGTTGAGAATCGTCCCATTTAAGTGGGTCATTAACAATAGCTCATGAAGGGAAAATTGAAAAAAGAAGAACCGGAAATTTTTTGCTTCCGGTTCTTTTTTTGTTCTCTACATTTTCCTCTCTACCTTTTCGTGCTATTAAATTTTTGAGTTGATGACGCATGCAAAAGAGAAAAGGAAAAGACATATTCTGCTACGGAATCATGAGGGAGGGAATTTCAGACTGTACTGTTAAATACTAGAGAATGTGGTTCCCGCATTCAGCCGTCATTCATTGCAATTCCTGCATCCATCCGCCGGACCGGGAGACAGCAGCCTTCCATCCCTTCAGCAGGGCAAGACGTCTCTCTTCTTCCATCTCTGGGACAAAATGTCCACCCACACTCCAATTTTTCCGAATGGAGTCCTTACTTTCGTAATAACCGACAGCCAGCCCAGCCAGATAAGCAGCGCCAAGAGCAGTGGTCTCAATGACAACAGGACGGTCTACGGTAGTGTGAAGGATGTCCGCTTGAAATTGCATCAGGAAATTATTCGCACTGGCACCACCGTCTACTTTTAGAGAAGTGAGCGGTGTCCCGGAATCCTCTGACATGGCGTTCAGGACATCGCTGGTTTGATATGCCAGGGATTCCAGTGCCGCACGGACAAAATGCATGCGGTTGGTTCCCCGGGATAGTCCGAAGATGCACCCCCTGGCATAGGCGTCCCAGTAAGGGGCACCCAGTCCCGTAAAGGCGGGGACGATATAGACACCGTTGCTGTCTGGTACAGAATTGGCAAGATCCTCCGTCTCAGCCGCGGTGTGAATCATTTTCAGTTCATCCCGCAGCCACTGCACCACTGCACCAGCGACGAACACGCTGCCTTCCAGAGCATATTCTATCTTGCCGTCCATCCCAATTGCTATGGTGGTCAAAAGTCCATTATGGGAATTTACCGCTTTTTCTCCGGTATTCATTAGAAGAAAACAGCCGGTACCATATGTGTTTTTGGCTTCACCCGGATTAAAGCAGCATTGTCCGAATAGAGCAGCCTGTTGGTCGCCAGCCACGCCGGCGATGGGAATCTCAGCCCCCATATGTTCCACGCTGGAATAGCCGAAAAGACCGCTGGAAGGTTTCACTTCCGGCAGCATGGAGGCGGGAATGTCGAAAAGTGCCAGGAGCTCTGGATCCCAGGACAGAGTGTGAATATTGT
>CAZROZ010000273.1:0-2653 GCA_964601745.1 uncultured Lachnospiraceae bacterium
GTCATAATCAAAGGCGTGCATGGGCTGACCGTACTCTTCCATCACGTAATTGGTGATATCCACGATGTTGTTGATGGGCCGGATGCCGCAGGCTGCCAGACGGCGCTGCATCCATTCCGGCGAGGGAGCCAGCTTGATATTTTTCACCACCCGTGCCACGTAGCGGGGACAGAGATCTGGTGCTTTTACTTCCACCTGAACGTAATCCGACACGTCCTCGTCATTGCCGCAGGGCTCTACCACGGGAGGCACGAAATCCTTTCCAAATGTGGCGGCGGCTTCTCTGGCGATTCCCAGCACGCTGAAACAGTCCACCCGGTTGGATGTGATTTCATATTCAAAGACGCAGTCGTGCAGTCCCAGGAGTTCGATGGCGTCGGAACCCACCGGAGCTAAGGCGTATTCCGGATTATCGCTGAGAATGTAAATGCCGTCCTCCGAGGTGTCCGGGTAAAAGTCCTTGCTGGAGCCCAGCTCGTCGATGGAGCACATCATGCCCTGGGATTCCACACCCCGCAACTTTCCCTTTTTAATTTTCAATCCGCCTTCCACCGCGCCGTCGTGATGGCTGCCGGCCACTCTCCCGCCGGCTAAGACCACCGGCACTTTCTGACCCTCCCGGACATTGGGGGCACCGGTCACGATCTGAATGGTGTCGCCGTTTTCATTGACGGCTACCTGGCAGACCACCAATTTATCGGCATCGGGATGGGGCTCGATTTTCTCTATTTTCCCCACAATGATCTGGTCCAGATTTTCATCCAGGCACCGATATCCCTCCACCTTCGTGCCGGAGAGCGTCATGGCATCGTCATACTCTTGGGGTGTGACATCCAGATCCGGCACGTAAGCCTTAATCCACGATAAAGGTGTATTCATTTCGCGTCCCTCCCTAAAATTGCTGCAGGAATCTGGCGTCATTCTCATAGAGCAGACGCATGTCATCAATTTCATATTTTAACAGGGCAATCCGCTCCAGCCCCACGCCGAAGGCAAAGCCGGTATACTGCTCCGGGTCAATGCCGCACATCTCAAATACATGGGGGTGCACCATGCCGCAGCCCAGTATCTCAATCCAGCCGGAGCCTTTGCAGAACCGGCAGCCCTTTCCGCCGCATTTAAAACAGCTCACGTCCATCTCGGCGCTGGGCTCGGTGAAGGGGAAGTGATGAGGCCGGAATTTCACCTTGGTGTCCTCCCCGAAAAGCTCCTTGGCAAATTCCGCCAGCGTGCCTTTCAGATCGGAAAATGTGATGTGTTTGTCCACCACCAGCCCCTCGATCTGATGAAAGGACGGGGAATGGGTCGCATCCACTTCGTCGGAACGAAATACCCGGCCGGGGGCGATCATGCGGATGGGAAGCTTGCCCTGCTCCATGACTCTCGCCTGCACCGGCGAGGTCTGGGTCCGCAGCACGATCTTATCGTTGATATAGAAGGTATCCTGTTCGTCCTTGGCCGGATGGTTGGCGGGGATATTTAATTTTTCAAAATTGTAGAGGTCATACTCCACGTCCGGGCCTTCCACCACTTCATATCCCATTCCCACAAAGATGCGCTCTACTTCCTCCAGCGCGATGGTATTGGGGTGACGGTGCCCTAGAGGCGGGATATGGGCGGGCAATGTCACGTCGATTTTCTCCATCTCCATCTGCCTCTCCCGTTTGGCCCGGGCAAAAGCACTTCGTTTTTCCTCCAATTTTCCCTCGATGACAGCGCGGGCATCATTGACCATCTGCCCCACAGCGGGACGATCGGCTGGCGCTATGTCCTTCATGGACTTTAAGACCGTCGTCAGCTCGCCTTTCTTCCCCAGAAAGGCGACCCGGATGTCGTTTAGCTGCTCCAATTCTCCTGCGTGCTCGATGCGATCCAGCGCTTTTGACAGGATGGTTTCCAGTTTTTCTCTCATAAATGCGTGCTCCTTTTCTTTTTTTGCTTCAAGCTGTCACAATTTTTCTCAATTCTTCTTAATTTCTCTTAAGATTGGCGACTTAATTACCATTCTTTGAGCCTCAATAAAACCTGCCGATTGAGCTTTCTCCCGCGAGACGGGCCTGCAGAGCTGGGCAGCAAGTATGCTGGGCAGCAAATATGCTGCAAAATTCCTTTCGCGGGCGTGCACATAAAAAAACTCCGTCAATCAATTGGCGAAGTCCAACTCTCCCTCACCAACCGGCAAGGGACGACAATATTTCCGCGGTACCACCCTTCTTCCTGCCAAAAAGCAGACGCTCTCGCACCGGGTAACGTCCGGTCCGCGTCACTCCCTACTATCCGGCAGAGACGGCACGCTGTCTGCCAATATTTCGCCGTCTGCCAGAATTCAGAAATGCGGCTCCCATGGGAAGATACGCGAATGGAAGTGCGGGAGGGATCTCACAGCCTCTGGAATCCCTCTCTCTGTCCGGATCACATTCGCTCTGCGGCCTGAAAAAGGCCCCATGCTCGCAGCCTTTGACCGACTCTTTCCTTCGCGCCAGCAGTACTGTCATCTAATGGTGTAAAAAATCCCATAAAAAAGAAAAACACTTTGAAAGTCAAAATGACAGCATTCAGCCCGGCTGTATCCTAAAAGCCCTCCGGAAAAATCGGTTTTTTCATTGTAGCACATTTCAAATCATTGTCAAGGAAAGAAAAATCGCGTATACTA
>CAZROZ010000274.1:0-2650 GCA_964601745.1 uncultured Lachnospiraceae bacterium
TCAATATCCACAATGCCCCGCTCCGACTCCTTGGCCGTCTCAACAGAGGCGAGTTTCAGATTTTCGGCATTTTTCTTCAGCAGCTCATTGGTCATCTCTGAGACTTCCCGCTGTGCCTTCGCCGCCTCCACAGAATGATTCAGCCCGATGGCGATCACCATCTGACTCTTCCAGAGAGGAATCGTATTCACCAGAGTGGACTGGATCTTGTCGGACATAATGGTATCATTATTTTGAATCAACCGGATCTGCGGCGCCATCTGCAGGGAAATGGTCCGCGTCAATTCCAAATCATAGATCTTTTTCTCAAACCGACTGCACATCTCAGCGTAATCCTTCGCCTCCTGGGCATCCTGGGGAAGGCCGCTCTTCTCCGCTTTCTCCTTGAGCTGCGGCAGTTCCACCGTACGGGCGTACTCCAGTCTCTTCTTGCCAGCTAGGATATACATGGTCAGTTCCTTGAAATAATTCAAGTTCAGATCATACATCTTATCCAGCATAGCCACGTCCTTTAACAGCTTGATCTGATGCTGTTCCAGGACATCGGTGATTTTGTTGACATTTGCCTCCACCTTGTCATACTTTGCCTTCATATTCGCCAGCTTATTGCTGTTCTTTTTAAAGAAGCCAAAGAATCCCTTGGAATCCCCCTCGTCCTCAAAATCTTTCAGCTGTGCCACCACCTGGGTCAGCATGTCGCCCACCTCACCCATGTCCTTGGTCCGCACGCTTTCCAGGGCGGTCTCGGAAAAATCGGCGATCTTTTTCTGACTCCCGGCACCGTACTGCAAGATCATCTGGGTGTTTCCCAAATCGATCTGAGCGGCAAAATCATCCACCATCTTCTGCTCTTCCGGCGATAATTGCGGTTCCTCCGGCACGGAAGGCTGCGGCGTCTGCTCCGTTTTGGTCACGACCGGCACTTCCGCCGGCGCAGTGTCCGCAAAGGGCTCCAGGGTCAGCGTCGGCGCTTCCTTCAACATCTCATCCAAATTTGTGCTCATAAAATCACCACTTCCTGCGCTGCATTTGTCCGTTCGCAACTGATGCGTCGCAGCGCTGACGCAAATTGCTGTTTCCACTGCGTTATTTAGTGGACCTTCTCAAAAATCGGAGAACCGGTCAGTCCCTCCTTCTCCAGCATTGTCTTTAACACCTGGGCATCTGTCGTGGCATCAAAGGCAGAATCCCGAAACAGCCGGTTCAGCAGTTCCGTAAACGCGTGATTGATGGTATCCAGGGTCTTTTCAATCTCCTCTTTTGCCTCCAGCACTTCCTCCCCCGGTGCGCTCATATTGTCAAAATCCTCATATGCCCTCACCAATTTCATCGTGGTCGGCAGATAATAATCCATGAATTTATGCATTTTCGGCATCTGTTCCGGATGCTGCTGTACCCGCTCAAAGATCTCTTTCAGCAGATTTTCCAATGTGAAAAGCTTCGCGGAAATCACTTCTCCCTCAATATTATCATTCATTTCCCGCAGCTTTTTGATGCATTCTTCTCCCTCCCGGATCATGGCCTGCAATTCCGGATTCTGCTGTTCTGGTGTCTGTCCCGCTTGTGCCTTGCCATCACCAGACTGTGCCTTCATCTTCGAGAGCTGTTCCTGAGCTGTCCTTTCATCCTCGTCTCGAATCATCCGCTGCTTCTCAATGGTGAGGTACTGCTGCCAGATCTGATTGTCCAGCATCAGGCAAGTTTCCTCCCGATCCAGATGTCCCTCCGGAAAAATCCCCGCCTTTAAAATCTTCTTCACATCGGACCGGACAAAGGATTCCTGCTTATCCAGCTGTCTTGCCATCTCTTTGATATTGCAGTAATGCTGATTCCCGCACAGACGCGCATACTCTTTCGCCCGTTTCAACCGCTGACGCAGCGATTTGCCATACCGGAAAAGGAAAAAGAATCCAATGGCAAGTAAAATCATCACGATGAACCCGGGATGAAAAGCGGAAAGTCCAGAGATTACCAGATCCAGAATCAAAAACGCTGAGATAGCCCCATAAAAAGCACATCCCGTGATTCCCACCACTTCACTGACGGTCCCGGTGACACTGCCCACGTTTTTCATCGGCGCACTGGGCGCATAATGCGGAATCCTCGCGGTTCTGTTCGTGTACGGGATCTTGTCAGCCGCGTCATTACTTTCCCAAGTGACCCCCTTCACCGCACCGGAAGCGCCGGGGATAGCGTCATCCGCCGAGCCGGGAATTCCCGAGACACCGACATTTACCGCATCAGAGATTCCAGAGACACCGGCATTTACCTTATCAGAGATCCCAGAGACACCGGCATTTACCTTATCAGAGATCTCAGAGACAGCGGCATCTACCGCGTCAGAGATGTCCTCTTCTAACGTGTCAAAATTTCCCGTGTCCAAAGATTCCTCTATCGCGTTCCGCAGCTGCCTGCCGAGATTATTCCAAGAATTTTCATTCATCTCTCTACCACACTATCACAGAAAAACCGGACCGACATGCCTCTCTGGTCAGAATGCTGTCAATCCATACCTTGATTTCTCATCCCAAGACGTCCCCATTTTAGCAGAAAAATCCAGTCAATACAATCGCAGAATTTACAATGAAAGCCCAGTCGCAATGTCCATGTGGATGGACTGCTCGCAGGCCAATCCGCATGGACATTAGCG
>CAZROZ010000275.1:0-1959 GCA_964601745.1 uncultured Lachnospiraceae bacterium
CTCATACGGTTTAGCGTCGCTAATGTCCATGCGGATTGGCCTGCGAGCAGTCCAACCGCCTGAACATTGCGACTGGGCTCGGGTGCCGTGTGAAGCAGAAGCGAAGGAGGGGGGACTTTAAGCAGTGAATCGGGAAGAAGAACACAGCGCACCGACGGCAAAGACATATCTCGCCATTGATCTCAAGTCCTTTTATGCCTCAGTAGAATGTGTAGAGCATGGACTGGATCCGCTGACCACGAATCTGGTGGTAGCAGATGAGAGCCGTACGGAGAAGACCATTGTGCTGGCAGTCTCCCCTGCCCTGAAAACGTTTGGACTACCGGGAAGGCCAAGACTATTCGAGGTGGTACAGAAAGTGCGGGAGATCAATGCGCAGCGAAAACAAAATGCGCCGGGAAAGAAATTGCGGGGAGCATCCTCCCAATTACCAGAATTGCTGCGGGATCCCTCACTGGCGGTTTCTTACCTTGTTGCGCCGCCCCGGATGTCTTATTACATGGAATACAGCACCCGCATCTATCAGATTTATCTGCGGTTTGTGGCGCCGGAGGACATCCTCGTCTATTCTATCGATGAGGTTTTCATGGATATCACCGGGTATCTCAATGGCGGGAAGGAGTCACCTCACGATTTCGCTATGAAAATCATGCGAGAAGTCATTCAGGAGACGGGAATCACTGCCACTGCCGGGATCGGGACGAATCTGTATCTGGCAAAAATCGCCATGGATGTGACGGCGAAGAAAATGCAACCGGACAAAGACGGCGTGCGCATTGCGCAGCTGGATGAATTCAGCTATCGAGAGAAACTCTGGGATCATCGGCCTTTGACAGATTTCTGGAGAGTGGGTCCTGGGACCGCCCGCAAATTGGAGGCGAATCACCTCTATACCATGGGGGATGTCGCGTTTTGTTCTCTGGGAAAACCGGGGGATCTCTATAATCCGGAACTTCTGCATGAATTGTTCGGTGTCAATGCGGAATTGTTGATCGACCATGCCTGGGGATGGGAACCCTGCACGATCCGGGATGCCAAGCAGTATCAACCGGAGAGCAATAGTCTTGGTTCCGGCCAGGTGCTGATGCAGCCGTATCCATTTGAAAAGGCGAGGATTGTGGTCCATGAGATGGCGGAACAGCTGGCCTTGGATTTGGTGGAAAAACATCTGGTGACAGATCAGCTGGTGCTGACGGTGGGATACGATGTGGAAAATTTGACAAATCCGCAGATTCTCTCTACCTATCACGGGGAGATCACCACGGATCGCTACGGCAGATCGATTCCAAAGCATGGACATGGCACGGAAAATCTTGCGAAACCCACTTCCTCCGCCAGGCAGATGGCAGAGGCTGCTCTGCGTCTGTATGATCGGGTTACGAATCCAAAGCTTTTGGTGCGGCGGCTGAATCTCACGGCCTGCCGGGTGGTGGAGGAGAGCACAGTCCAAAAAGAGCCGGAGATGATCCAGCTCTCGCTCTTTGACGATCCGGAGGAACTGGACCGCAGGCAGCAAGAAGAGGAGGAGGCGATGGTTCGGGAGCGCAAACTCCAGGAGACCATGCTGAATATTAAGAAGAAATTTGGAAAGAACGCGATTTTAAAGGGACTGAATCTGGAGGACGGTGCCACGGCACGAGAGCGCAATGCCCAGATTGGCGGACATAAAGCCTGAATGTCAGAAATACAGTTTGAGCGAAGCGGGACGGTGACTTTTAAAATACAGTTAACGACATCATTCCTATCGTTTTGATTTGCAATTATTTTCTGCATCCTAATGCTATATTTTTTGCCACGACTTATGAAACCGCTTCTTTTTTGCTTTGCCGATTGCGGCAGAGAGGACTCTTGCCATGGAAAAATCTGTCTATGAAAAAATACGTTCCATTTCCTATCCGGAGGAGGTGCGCTATCCTTTTCCCAGAATGTCCATGTCAGAGCTGGCAGCTCAATTTGGTG
>CAZROZ010000275.1:1969-2643 GCA_964601745.1 uncultured Lachnospiraceae bacterium
GTTCAAGGCACTGACCGGGTATGAAGACGCGGTGGAGGAAGCGGCGCGGGTGACAGGAGAGAAGACGGAGCTGGATGATACCGCAATCCAGACGTTGAACGCCCAGATGCGGATTCTGCAAGACACCGCTGATGAAAGGCCGATGGTCACTGCGACTTATTTTCTGCCGGATGAGAAGAAGGCAGGGGGACGGTATGTCACGTGGACGGGACAAGTGCGGCGGGTAGATGTGGTATTGCGGACGCTTTGTTTCGTGGACGGGACGGTGATTCCGTTTGATGATCTCATGGAGATGGATGGGGACATTTTCTGGAAATTTACGGATAGCAATGCAGACTTGCCATTTTGAGAGGATGTGACTTTCCACTTTTCATGCCACCCAGTCGGTATCATTTGCTTTTTTCTCACATAGGCATAAATCAAGTAAGGGAATCCTCCTCCTGCTCGTGTGTAGCAGCGTGGGTATTTCCGCGTACCTATGTATAAAAAAAGACCCCTTTTAGAGGTCTCTTTTTTGATTTTTTGATTTTTTGTGAATAGACACTGCTTTGCCTGTTTTGTGAGTGATCCTGCCTTACTCGTTTTGCAGATGCTCCTGCTTTACTCGTTTTGCGTATGTTCCTGCCTCGCCCGCTCAAATATCGTAGGTGTACCCGGCCGAATCAAAGGTGTAG
>CAZROZ010000276.1:0-2634 GCA_964601745.1 uncultured Lachnospiraceae bacterium
GAAATAAAAAGGGCAGGTGAATAATCATATATGGAGGCATATTTAGACAACGCAGCCACCACCAAGCCGTTTGATTCGGTGCGGGAAGTGATGCGGCAGACATTGGACCGGGATTTTGGAAATCCGTCCTCTCTTCACACCAGGGGAATGGAGGCGGAACAGTATCTGAGAAAGGCCCGGGAGCTGCTGGCGGATTCTCTGAAAGTATCGGAAAAGGAATTGATTTTCACCTCCGGCGGGACAGAGTCCAATAACACGGCACTGATCGGCTGCGCGGAAGGATATCACAGGGCGGGAAATCACCTCGTCTCCACCGTGTTTGAGCATCCTTCTATTTATTCAACTCTGGATTATCTGGAGAGCGAACGGAACTGCCAGGTCACGTATGTGCCGGTCGATCCTTTGGGAAAGGTGAGGACGGAGGCGCTGCTGGATGCCATCACCCCTGAGACGATTCTTGTCTCGATCATGATGGTAAATAATGAAGTGGGGTGCGTGCAGGATATCGCCGCGCTCTCCAAGGCAATCAAGGCAAAGAACCCGAATGTGCTGCTCCATGTGGACGCGATTCAGGCCTACGGGAAATATCGGATTTACCCGAGACGGATGGGCATTGACCTGCTCTCTGTCAGCGGTCACAAGATACACGGACCCAAAGGAATTGGTTTCCTCTACGTGAGGGACTCTGTGAAATGCAGGCCTCTGCTCCACGGCGGCGGGCAGGAAGGGGGACGGCGCTCCGGGACAGAGAATGTGCCGGGAATTGCCGGCATGGCCCAGGCGGTGAGGGAAATATATACCGGCCACGAGGAAAAGATCTCCCATCTGTATCAGTGCAAGAAACGGCTCTATGACGGCGTGCTGGCGATGCCGGACACGGTGGTGAACGCAGTGGGGGAGGATTTCTATGACACGGCACCTCATATTCTGAGTGTCAGTTTTGCCGGAATCAAAAGTGAGGTGCTGCTCCACGCGCTGGCAGAGCGGGGTGTCTATGTGTCCTCCGGTTCCGCCTGTTCATCCCATCATCCCGGCGTGAGCGGGACACTGAAGGCCATCGGTGTAGCGCCAGAGCTTCTGGATTGTACGCTGCGCTTCAGTCTGTCCGTGAATACCACGGAAGAGGAGATTGACTATGCACTGACCCAGCTTCAGGGCCTCCTCCCGCAGCTGCGCCGGTTTCGGAGATATTAAAGG
Organism: uncultured Lachnospiraceae bacterium; assembly: GCA_964601745.1. Classification (GTDB taxonomy): domain Bacteria; phylum Bacillota; class Clostridia; order Lachnospirales; family Lachnospiraceae; genus CAZROZ01. Next base: position 1,198 of record CAZROZ010000276.1, read on the forward strand.
GATCGGCTGGAAGAGCCCGTCAGGCGGCGCGGCCGGTTGATTTTACCATGCAGGGGAAAGGGACTGAGGGAAGGATGCTTTACCGGGCTTTTTTGATTAAATATGCGGAGATCGGTATCAAGGGAAATAATCGGTATCTCTTTGAGAATGCTCTAAGGGATCAGATCATCCGGACATTAAGAGAGGTAGACGGAGATTTCTATGTCTCCAAGGAACAGGGCCGCATTTATGTGGAGTGCCGCTCGGAGGCGTATGATTATGAGGAGACAGTGGCCGCTCTGCAGCGGGTATTTGGCATCTCGTCTATCTGTCCCATGAAGGTGATTGAAGAGAAAGAGTGGGAGACAATCTGTCAGCAGACCGCGGCATATGTCCGGGATGTGTACCAGGGAAAGGCGTTTACGTTTAAAGTGGAGGCCAAGCGGGCGGACAAGCAGTTCCCCATCCCCTCCCCGGAGATCTGTGCGCAGATGGGAGGGTATCTGTTGGAGCAATTCCCGGAGCTGTCTGTGGACGTCCATTCCCCCCAGGTGCGCATCATGCTGGAGATACGGAGCAAAGTATATTTATACTCCCAGGAGATTCCAGGTCCCTGTGGCATGCCGGTGGGATGCAACGGAAAAGCAATGTTGCTGCTTTCCGGCGGAATTGACAGCCCGGTGGCGGGATTTCGCATCAGCAGGCGGGGCGTCAGCTTGGAAGCGACTTATTTTCACGCTCCTCCCTATACCAGTGAGCGGGCGAAGCAAAAGGTCATTGATCTGGCACGGATGATCGCCAGGTGGACGGGACCTATTCTGCTGCACGTGGTCAATTTCACGGACATCCAGCTCAAAATCTACGAGGTCTGTCCCCACGACGAATTGACTATCATTATGCGCCGATACATGATGCGCATCGCGGAGGCCATTGCCAAGGAGGATGGCTGTCTGGGTCTTGTCACGGGAGAGAGCATCGGACAGGTGGCCAGTCAGACGATGCAGAGTCTGGCATCCACCAATGAGGTGTGTGACTTGCCGGTTTACCGGCCGCTGATTTCTTTTGACAAGCAGGAGATTGTGCGGGAGGCGCAGCAGATCGGCACGTTTGAGACCTCCATTCTTCCCTATGAGGACTGCTGTACGATTTTTGTGGCAAAGCATCCCGTGACAAAACCGAACCGGATCTCGATCCGCAAGTCGGAGGCGAAATTAAAGGGACAGGTGGAAGATCTGGTGGAGACTGCACTCGCCTCCAGAGAGCGCATCCTGGTGACGGCGAAGGACGTTTCCCGGTTGACGGCAGAGAGTCTCGCCTATCTCTCCTAGTTAAAGGCAGGGAGTCTCGCCTATCTCTCCTAGTTAAAGGCAGGGAGTCTTTCCGATCCCTCCTAATTAAAGACAAAGGGGTTTCTCCTAGTCACGAATTTGTCGCAGATGTATCAGTAACATATGTAAA
>CAZROZ010000277.1:0-2615 GCA_964601745.1 uncultured Lachnospiraceae bacterium
TCCCCTGGGCAATGACACGTCCCCCATTCGCCCCCGCACCCGGTCCCAATTCCAAGATCCAATCTGCCTTCGAGAGCACCTGCGTATCGTGATCCACCAGGAGTACCGAATTGCCATCCTGCACCAGATCCTCCATCACCCCTGCCAATCCCTCCAGATTCGCAGGGTGCAGACCGATAGAGGGCTCATCCAGCACATAAAGCGTCCCTGTGGTGCGGTTGCGGACGGCTCTTGCCAGCTGCATTCTCTGGCGCTCCCCAGTGGACAGCGTGGACCCGGCTCGATCCAGAGACAGGTAAGAAAGCCCCAGATCCATCAGCCGCCTGGCTGTGGTCAAAAAGGATTCACAAATGCTCCTGGCCATGGGGCGCATTTCTTCCGGAAGAGAATCCGGCACACCTTTCACCCACCCAATCAGTTCGGAGAGTGTCATGGTACATGCCTGATCCAGGGAGATCCCGCGGAGTTTCGGCGCTCTAGCTGCTTCTGAAAGTCTTGTCCCGCCGCAATCCGGACAGATTTCCTGTTTCAGGAATTTTTCCACCCGCTTCATGCCCTTTTCGTCCTTTACCTTTGCCAGGGCATTCTCTACGGTGTAGACGGCATTGTAGTAGGTAAAATCCAATTCCCCCACTTCATTTGTATTCTTGGAATGATAGAGAATGTGCTTCTTTTCCGCCGGTCCGTGAAACACAATCTCCCGCTCCTGCTGTGTCAGCTGACAAAACGGCACATCCGTTCTGACTCCCATCGCCCTGCACACATCCACCATCAGAGACCACATCAGGGAATTCCACGGAGCCACCGCGCCCTGCTCGATGGTGAGAGATTCATCCGGTATCAGTGTAGTCTCATCCACAGTTCTAACCGTACCAGTCCCGCTGCAGGTCCTGCACGCGCCTTGACTGTTGAAGGCCAGCTCCTCCGCTCCAGGTCCATAAAAATGGGCGCCGCACACAGGACAGATCAATTCCTGTCCCGCCGCCACCTGCAGTCCCGGCGAGACCATATGCCCATTGGGACAGCGATGACTCGCCAAGCGGGAAAACATCAGCCGCAGACTGTTCAGCAGCTCACTTCCCGTCCCGAATGTGCTGCGGATTCCCGGGATCCCCGGCCGCTGGTGCAGTGCCAATGCGGCGGGAATATAGCGCACTTCATCCACCTGTGCTTTCATGGCCTGGGTCATCCGCCTTCTGGTGTAGGTGGAGAGAGATTCCAGATAACGGCGGGAACCTTCCGCGTAGAGAATTCCCAGCGCCAGGGAGGATTTCCCGGATCCGGACACTCCTGCTACCCCGACAATCTGATGCAGCGGGATATCGACATCAATATTTTTCAGATTATGTACCTTTGCACCGCGGATCTCAATTTTCTCCGGTGCCTGCCTTTTTTTCTTTTCCATCACGATTCCTCTGCCCTGTCCGTTTCATGAATTCTCCTGCGCCATAAATTTCCTCGTCTCATGAATCTCCATTCCTCATGAATCTCCTGCACCCTGAATTTCCATGCACCCTGAATTTCTCTTCATCATAAATCTCCTTGACGGAAGGAAATTCCAATGACGGTATTTTTTACCCGTTTTCCCCGTGAGAGGCATTTTTCTAATTTTTCGCATAAAAAGACCTCCGGATTGCCCTTCGCCTTGCCATCCCCGCAATCCGGAGGAGTTTTCTCTTTTCACAAATCTGGGTGTTCTTCTTTCAAATGTTCTTTCAACGCTGCGAACGTCTCCGGACTCAGCACGTGCTCAATCCTGCAGGCGTCTTCCATGGCGATCTTTTCCGGCACGCCGATGGAGATCAGGTAACGGGAAAGCAGTCGGTGCCGCTCGTACGTCCGCGCCGCAATCTCATGTCCCGCAGGTGTCAATGTGAGAATCCCATTTTCGCCCATCTCCACATATCCACTCTCCCGCAATTTTTTCATGGCAATGCTGACACTTGGCTTTGAAAACCCCAGTTCCGCCGCTACATCGATGGATCGCACCTGTCCTTTTTCCTGCTGCAGCATTAAAATCGCTTCCAGATAATTTTCCGCCGATTCATGGACCTGCATGTTCTTCCCTCTTTTCGCTGAAAAATCAGCATGAAACCTATTCTCACAGTCAACTATACTGCACAACACACCTCTATTTACTGGCCATATCTCCCATCTTGCCTTTGCAGATTCGCGAATTTGGTATAAGGCGCCAGCCATGCCAGTTTCGTCGTTCCAACCGGACCATTGCGCTGCTTGCCGATAATGACCTCCGCCACGCCCGGCTCCTGCGTGTCATGATTATAAAACTCATCCCGATAGAGGAACATCACCACATCCGCATCCTGCTCGATGGCACCGGATTCACGCAGGTCAGAGAGCATCGGCCGCTTGTCAGGTCTGCCCTCCACGTTTCGGCTCAATTGAGAGAGTGCCACCACCGGGACATTCATCTCTCTGGCAATGGATTTTAAGTTGCGGGAAATCTCAGAGATCTCCTGCTGCCGGTTTTCAGCCCGCCTGTTTCCGCTCATCAGCTGCAAATAATCCACAATGACCAGGCCTACATTTTTTTCAATCTTATATTTTCGGCATTTGGACCGGAGCTCACTGATAGAAATACCCGGCGTATCGTC
>CAZROZ010000278.1:0-2587 GCA_964601745.1 uncultured Lachnospiraceae bacterium
CCTATGTCCACTCTTTCACTCCCTATGCTTACTTTCTCAAGCCGAGACGAGCGATCAACTCACGATAGCGATCGATGTCTTTCTCCCTCAGATAAGCCAACAGTCCCCGTCTCTTACCAACCATCTTCAGCAAACCGCGCCTGGAATGATGATCTTTGTGATTGTTCTTCAGATGCTCAGTCAGCTCATTGATCCGCTCTGTGAGCAGTGCGATCTGCACTTCCGGGGAACCGGTGTCGCCCTCCTTCCTGCCATACTCGGCAATGATCTGGGCTTTCTTTTCCGGTTGAATCATAGTGTTCTCCTCCTTCTTCAAAATGGGCTCTGCCATTTCCTACTCGACCTCGCAGTAATAAAGGTCTGTATCGCCGGATACCAGGCAGCGGTCGGAGTGATCCGCATCCCTCGTATCGGTTCTGCGCTCTCAAGAAAGGCTTTTCTTTCCGCAAACAGTTTTGTGTTGTCAAAAAAGCTTCCCAAAAAAGCTTCCCCTCCTCAACGAACAAGTTCTATGTTGTCAAAAAAGTTTCCCTTTTTAAGGCGAACAGTTCTGAGTTATCAAAAAAACTTCTCTTTCAACGAGCGCCACGTCATGGTAGCACACTGCTTTCGTGTTGTAAAGGAAAATTTCAGCGGATATTCCCCCGCAAGTCACTCTGAACCGAGTCCTCCCAGGATCCGGCTCTTCTTCTGCTGCGGTACTCCTGATATGCCTTCTCCAGAATCTGGCGCTCATTGCTGAATTTGAGCAGATGATATGCCTCATGGTACTTGTAATAGCCGGAATCCGTGAAAAATTCCTCCCGCTGCGGTTTGCTGTAATAACTGTCGGACTGCATCAGGTACCAGTGAACCTCCTTGGTAACGATGTCAATCGGTGTCATAAAAGTATAATGACTGGAATCAATAAAAGTCACGATGACAGCAGTGACACCGGTTTCTTCCCGCACTTCCCGCACCGCTGTCTCCTCAAACGTCTCCCCCTTCTCCACAGTGCCCTTGGGAAGCACCCAGCCGTCATATTTGTTCCTGTAATTTTTGTAAAGAAGCAGTATCTTCCCGCGATAAATCACCACTCCACCGCAACTGGTTGCTTCTCTCATATTGTTCTCTCTCCTATGATATATCTATCTCTCAATCCAGCAGATACGCATCAAATAATTTTCTGGCAATGGGAACGGCAGAATCACTGGCCGCGCCGCCGTTTTCCACAAGGACACAGACCGCGATCTGGGGATTGGTCAAGGGGGCAAAGCCAATGAACCATGCATGGGAATCCTTGTCCGCATTATACTCAGCAGTGCCAGTCTTCCCGGCTGCCTTGTACGCACTGGTTTGCAAGGCATACCCGGTCCCGTCTGTCACCACGCTCCGCATGTATTCCGTCAGGATCTTCGTCTCCTGGGGAGTCATCAAGGTAGCGGCAGTCTCCGGTTTCGTCCGGCTGACCACATGCCCGTCCGCGCTCTCCATCCGGTCCAGCAGATAAGGCCGCATCAGGACACCTCCATTGGCGATAGAAGCGGCAATCATGGCATTGTGCATGGGGGTCATCAGCGTTTTCCCCTGCCCGATGGCAGTCTGAGGCACGTCTTCTTCCTCACTGTCCGCAGACAGCACGAATTGGCTCTGACTCACCGCCAAATCCGCTGGGATCGAAGCGTTAAAAAGCAGTTCCTCGCAGGTTTTCCGATACTCTCCCAGATCTAATTCCATTCCCACACCGGCAAAGGCGCCATTGCAGGACACGGCAAATGCCTCCTGCAAATCCACCTTTCCATGCGCTTTTTGATGATAACAATTGATCTTGACCCCCGCATAGGACTCGGTGCCGTCACAGGTAAAGGAGAATTTCTTATATTGATTGGATTGACGGAGATAGGACAGCGTTGTCACTACTTTAAAGGTGGAACCGGGAGGATAGAGCCCTTGCGTCGCCCGGTTTAACAGCGGTGCCCGGCTATCATCGCTCTGCAGGTCTTCCCAGATGTCATTTACCTGATTGGGATCGTAATCTGGCTTGGAAACCAGGGCGAGAATCTTCCCGGTGGATGGCTCCAGTGCCACGATGGCGCCCCGCCGCTCTCCCAGCGTGTCATGAGCGACCTTTTGTAGACGATAATTCAGCGTGGTCACCGCCTGATCTCCCAGTAATTTTTCCCCGGAAAGTTCCCGGAAGGCGTTGGAGATCCCATTGCTGTGGGAGGCCAGCAGATTTAAATTCACAGCCGCCTCAATGCCCGTCTTTCCCTTGTCAAAGCGCCCCACCGCGTGGGCAAACATGCAGTCGTAAGGATAATAGCGATATTCTTCCCCGTTTTTATTCGTCTTGGTCTGTGCCAGCACCTTTCCATCCGCGGAGAGGATCTCCCCTCGAATGACCCGCTTCGCCAGCACGGATTCCCGGCGATTGTAACTGCTGTTGATCACCTCCGCGCTCTGCACCTGGACAAAATAGACCATGTGTACGATCATCGCCAGAAATATTCCCACAAACAGGTAGGCTGCCAGCATGATCCCTTTGTTTTCTTTGGGCTCCGGCTTCCTGTCAGGAGAAATAGAAGATTCTCTCTCCCTCCGGGTATTG
>CAZROZ010000279.1:0-2530 GCA_964601745.1 uncultured Lachnospiraceae bacterium
CCATGCGGATTGGCCTGCGAGCAGTCCATCCACATGTCCATTGCGACTGGGCTTTTAGAGTATAAAAGTTCCATTCCATCAGCGCAAGGGGAAAATCTGCCTGACTTTTCCAATCAATTCCCACCCTCCCAGGTCAGCTGTAACATTGCCATTTGCATTTTGTTGGTATATAGTAGTCGAAACAGAAATCAGACTCCTTCGGGACGTTTTCACCACAGTGTTCTTGCGCTCATGCAGAAAAGGAGAAATTTTCATATGTGTAAAGAAAATACAGACATTTTATCCGTCAAAGAACTGCTGGGAGCCGTCTCCCGCGGAGAAGCCGATGAAGCGTTGGCCGTCTCATACGGAACCTCATCCCCCGCTTACCTGGCAGAGGTCCGGCAGAGAATCGATGCTCTGGGCAATTTATTTTTTCAGAATTTTGAGGACGGGAAAGGTGCCGTGCTCTTCTGCGGACCGGGACGCACCGAGATCGGCGGAAATCACACTGACCATCAACACGGATGTGTGCTTTGTGCCGGAGTGGACTTGGATCTGCTGGCGCTAGCAGTTCCAAGAGAGACATGCCAAACGCCCCGCGTGCGGCTTTTGTCCGAGGGATATCCGGTAATCGAACTGACACTCTCAGATTTGGAACCAAAGACAGAGGAGGCGGGAACTTCCGCTGGTCTGGTCCGGGGAATCGCTGCCAAGATCCGCTCTTACGGGTATTCCCTCTGCGGATTTGACGTCTGCATCACCTCCAGAGTGCCCGCCGGGTCCGGTCTCTCCTCCTCTGCCGCCTATGAGGTACTGGTGGGGAATCTGTTTTCCTATTTTTCCTGTCAATGTCGTCTCTCCCCGGTGACCATCGCACAGATCGGACAGTATGCAGAAAATGAATATTTCGGAAAGCCCTGCGGCTTGATGGATCAGATGGGTTCTTCTCTGGGCGGTGTAATCGCCATTGATTTTCTGGATCCGGAAAGTCCTGTGATCCGGCAGATTCCGTTTGACCCGGAGAAAGCAGGATATCTCTTTGCCCTGATTGACACGTACTCCGATCACGGGGATCTAACGGATGCCTATGCGGCAATTCCAGCGGAGATGAAAAAGGTCGCCTCCTGCTTCGGCAAAGAAGTGCTGCGGGAGGTCGCGCCTGCTGACTTTTACCATGCTCTGCCCTCCCTGCGGAAATCCTGCGGAGACCGGGCGGTACTGCGGGCTATGCACTTTTTTGAGGAAAATGAGCGGGCAAAAGCAGAGGCAAACGCCCTGGAACAGGGAAATGTAGACGCTTTCCTGGCACTAGTCAATGCGTCCGGTCTCTCCTCGGAATTGCTGCTGCAAAATATCTGGATCCCCCAGCGACCCCAGGAGCAAACTTTGACTCTGGCTCTCGCCCAGGGGCGCAGACTGCTGGCAGGTACCGGAGCCATCCGTGTCCACGGAGGCGGTTTTGCCGGTACGCTGCAGGCATTTGTTCCCAAGGATAGATGGGAGACGTTTCGCGCAGGCATGGAAGAACTATTGGGAGAGGGATGCTGTCGCCGTCTCAGGATTCGTCCCACCGGCGCAGGTGTTTTGTATCGGGGGTAAAATCACCGCAGTGTTCTGGATTTGGGTTAGAGTCGCCGCGGTTTTTTTATATCGGGGGCGCCGTAACTGTTTGATATCGCGATCGAGGTCGTGCAACTGTTTGATATCGCGATCAAGGTCGCCGCAATTGTTTGACATCGCGATCGAGGTCGCCGCAATTGTTTGATTCCGTGATCAAGGTCGTCGCAATTGTCTGACATTGCGATCGAGGTCGTCGCAGATATATCCTTCGCCATCGGCACTGTCCAAAAAAGCAACTATAGTTAACGACATAATTAAGTTCACTTTGATTTTCAATGAATTTAAAGCACTCTACAGTTCAAAGTGAGATGCTTAATGTCGTTTACTATAACAGCAACATTCTCTGCGCGAGCCTGTACTGTAGGCCTGTGCAGAGAAAAAGCCGGAATGACAACGCCTTGCCAATCCGGTTTCTTTTCAATTTTTTCCCTATTAAATTCCCATGCTCCAAATATGGGGATACCTCCATGAATGAAAGCCCACGGATTGCTTCAAGGTCTTCCAAACGCTTGTTTTCTTCTACTTCTGTAGAATCCTCTGTTCTCTTTACCTTCTCTTGAGATACTTTCTCTAATTCCTCTTCTTCTTTTTTCGGAAGGAGAACCACCAGGCAATAACGCAGACGGGAATCGCCGCCAGCACATCAATGACCGAGTGCTGCTTCAAAAACAGCGTGGAGATCGAGATAAGAAAAGCCGTCACCGCAAAGGCGATCCGCCAGCCTGGAGTGGACAGATGTTTGCAGTCCCAGGCACAGAGCATGACCGCCACGGACCCGATCACATGGATGGATGGACAGACATTGGTATTGGTGTCAAATTCATAAAACCATCTCATAAACCGGGTGAGGAAATTATCCCGGGCAAATTCCAGTGGCCTTAATTCCTGGCAATTGGGGTATACCACATAGACCAGCAGTGCCATCGTA
>CAZROZ010000280.1:0-2512 GCA_964601745.1 uncultured Lachnospiraceae bacterium
ATTCCTCAGAAAGCGGTTATGAGCGTGCTGAAATTGGACGATGACTGAGAATGGCTCTAAGACGGATCAAAGATTTTCCAGATGAAAGACAAAAAATGAAAGAGGAAAGGGCGGCTGGAACGCAGACGGGAATGATTTATGTGCATCTGCCTTTTTGTGTCAGAAAGTGCAGGTACTGTGATTTTCTGTCTGGCTCTGCCTATGAAATCAAGCCCTATCTCGCCGCTCTCAAAAGGGAGTGCCTTTCCCTGCCGGCCTCTGTCCGGCAATGGCAGATCAGCAGCGTCTACTTCGGAGGCGGGACGCCAAGCCTCCTCTCCCCGGAGGAGTGGGAAGAGCTGGGGGCGCTGCTGCAGGATGTTTTTCAGATCCCAGCGCAGGCAGAGATCAGTGCGGAGGCCAATCCAGGGACGTTAAGTCCGGAGAAACTTGCGGTGATGCGGCGTGTGGGAATCAACCGCCTCAGTCTTGGACTGCAGTCGGCCCAGCAGGAAGAACTGGAATTGCTTGGGAGAATTCACACCTTTGAAGAATTTCTGATCAGTTACCAGCAGGCCAGGGAAGCGGGGTTCTCCAATCTCAATGTGGATGTGATGAGCGGGCTGCCTGGACAGACGAAGGAGCGCTTTCTGGACACACTGGCGAAGGTCACTGCGCTCTCCCCGACGCATATTTCCGCTTACAGTCTGATTGTGGAGCCAGGGACCCCTTTCTATGACCAGTACGGGGATGGGGCGGGACTCCCCTCCGAGGAGGAAGAGCGGGAGATGTATTGGGAGGGCTGCGCCTTTCTAGAGGCAGCCGGTTATTTGGCCTATGAGATCTCCAATTTTGCGAAGCCAGGCTATTGCTGCAGGCATAATCTGGGATATTGGACCGGGGTGCCCTATGTGGGGCTGGGGCTGGGCGCCGCATCTTACTACGATGGACGGCGTCTGAAGAATACCTCTGATATGGCGACTTATCTAAAGGAAGCAGAGTGTCCGGAAAAGCGGATTGCGGAGGACATCCCAATCGGACAAAAAGAAGCCATGGAAGAATTCATGTTTCTCGGTCTGCGGCTGAGAAGGGGAGTAAAGGAAGCCAGGTTTGCACAGCGGTTTGGAATCGCCATGGACGAAGTGTATGGGTCGGTGATCAGGAGACTGCTGGATGAGGGATTGCTGCAAAAAGAGGGCGGACATCTTTTTCTCACGCCCCGGGGAATCGATATCAGCAATTGGGTGCTGGCGGATTTTCTGCTGGAATAAAGTGCGCGTTTTTTAGATTTTTGGAAGATGAGAGAAAGGAAGACACCATGAATAATTTTGAATTCTGTACCCCGACCAAAGTGATCTTTGGAAAGCAAACGGAGCTTGAGGCAGCACGGGAGATCAAAGAGAGGGGCTTTCACAAGGTACTATTACACTATGGAAGTCAAAGTGCGAGGAAATCAGGGCTTTTAGATCGAATCGAAAATTCTCTTCAGGAGGCGGGCATTGAGTTCATTTTGCTGGGCGGTGTCGTGCCCAATCCAAGACTGAGTCTAGTCTACGAGGGAATCTCACTCTGCAAAAAAGAAGGCGTGGATTTCCTTTTGGCGGTGGGCGGCGGCAGTGTCATTGACTCGGCGAAAGCCATTGCTTACGGGATGCACTATGAGGGGGATGTCTGGGATTTCTATGACCGGAAAGCGGTTCCAAGTGCCTGCACGCCGGTGGGAGTCGTGCTGACCATCGCGGCTTCCGGCAGTGAGATGAGCAATTCCTCCGTGATCACCAATGAGGAAGGCTGGATCAAGCGGGGCTGCAATCATGAAATCTGTCGGCCGGTTTTTGCCATTTTGAATCCGGAACTCACCTACACGCTGCCGGCTTTTCAGACCGCCAGCGGAGGCACGGATATTTTGATGCATACCATGGAACGATACTTTTCCCCCACCAGGGAGGTGGATTTTACCGATGCCCTCTGTGAAGCATTGCTGCGGACGGTGATGAAGCACCTGCTGATTTTGAGGGAGGATCCGTTCAATTATGATTCCAGGGCACAAGTCATGTGGGCGGGAAGCATTTCTCACAACGGACTTTTGTCCACCGGAAGAGACGGGGACTGGGCCTGTCATCAGCTGGAGCATGAGCTGGGCGGCATGTTTGACTGCGCCCACGGCGCTGGGTTGGCGGCGGTCTGGCCCAGTTGGGCACGCTATGTTTATCAAGTGGATATTTCCCGCTTTGCCCAATTCGCGGTGAATGTCATGGGATGTGACATGGATTTTCAAGATCCGGAGAAGACCGCCCTTGGCGGGATTGCCAGAATGGAGGAATTCTTCCATCAGATCGGGATGCCAATTACGATTCATGAACTGGGCTATGATTTGACGGAGTCCCAGATTGAGGAACTGGCGGACAAATGTGTCTGGCAGGGCAGGCGGACCATTGGCGGTCTGAAGGTGCTTGGGAAAGAAGACATTAAGAAGATTTACACCATGGCGAAGGGGTGTTGACTGCAGCGGGGAAATCCTGTCAGAGCGGAA